>CAZBKS010000124.1:0-6334 GCA_964492475.1 uncultured Syntrophomonas sp.
TATTAAAATAACCGGTCTTCCCCTGGGTACTGCCCCTTATGGCATAAAAACCAGTGCCGCACAAATCGTTTGCCGTTTTAAAAGTATCGTTAATACCGAAATATGGGGTTATCTGCTGGACCGGCCGGATTTCTTTGCAGTAAAAGAAATTAAAGCTGCAGGAAGATTAAACCGACCTGATCTTCGCTTGACCCTGGATTATGAAGAAGATTACCTGCTGCTCAACAAAATTTATAACAGTGCAGCGTATACCGGGGTGTTAAATTTATTTGATGCTATCGATTTTTTATCCGCTAATCCGGATATAGCAGCATTAAACCAGGATTGCATACAGCGTGATCTTGATCAGAATACCAAAGAGATTATCGATAAGGAATTCGCTGATAAAAGGGATAAGTTACTGGAAATCCAAGCCCAGGTATATGCCGGGCAGACCACTTAAGTAAATTCACTGGAGGAATCAGAAATGAAAGTTGTAATACTGGCCGGGGGATATGGGACCAGGCTAAGTGAAGAAACCGATCTGAAACCCAAACCTATGGTAGAAATAGGGGGTGAGCCTATTCTGCTGCATATAATGAAGATTTTTGCCCACCAGGGATTTAACGAATTTGTCATCTGCTCGGGTTATAAGAGCTATGTTATAAAGGAATATTTTTCTAATTATTATCTGCATTTAAGCGACCTGACCTTGAACATGATGGACAATTCCATCGAAATCCACAACAGCCAGGCTAAACCCTGGAAAATCACCATAGTGGATACCGGACTGAATACCTTAACCGGCGGCCGGGTGAAACGAATCCAAAAATATGTAGGTGATAACCCCTTCATGCTGACATATGGAGATGGAGTGGCAGATATCGACCTTAAGGAATTAGTCAGTTTTCATCAACAGCATAATAAAATTGCCACAGTTACTGCAGTTCAGCCGGCTGGACGCTTTGGCAGCCTGCACATCAATGATGATGATATGGTTACTTCGTTTATCGAGAAGCCGGATGGTGACGGCACCTGGATAAACGGCGGCTTTTTCGTAATGCAGCCGGAATTTTTTGATTATCTGGAAGGTGATAACACCAGCCTGGAGCGGGAGCCCCTGGAGAAATTAGCTCAGGAGAGGCAGCTGGCAGCGTATAAACACCGGGGATTCTGGCAGCCCATGGATACCCTGCGGGATAAAAACAGGCTGGAAGATTTGTGGAACTCCGGCCAAGCCCCATGGAAGATGTGCAGCAATGAATAGTCCATTTAACGATTTTTATTTTGGGAAAAAAGTTCTGATTACCGGTCATACCGGATTTAAGGGAAGCTGGCTGGCGATATGGCTGCAGCATCTGGGAGCTGAAGTAATCGGTTACGCCCTCGATCCGCCCACTGACCCCAGCATCTATGAATTGTGCCATGTATCAGATTTTATCACCAGTATTATTGGAGATGTCCGAAATCTAGAACATTTGAATTCAGTAATACAGCGGGAAAAGCCGGAAATAATCTTTCATCTGGCTGCTCAATCCCTGGTAAAACGTTCATATAAAGAGCCTATCGAAACATATTCCACCAATATTATGGGAACTGCCCATCTGCTGGAATCAGTACGCAGGAGCCCATCGGTTAAAGCTGCAGTAATTATCAGCAGTGACAAATGCTATAAAAACAATGAATGGTACTGGGGGTATCGTGAAACTGATACCCTGGGCGGTGCTGACCCTTACAGCAGCAGCAAAGGATGCTGTGAATTAGTGGCAAGAGCATATATAGATTCCTACTTTAATCCCGACCGGTATCTACAGCACCATACTGCCGTGGCAACCGCAAGAGCTGGGAATGTTATCGGCGGCGGGGATTGGGCTGAAGATAGGTTGATCCCGGATTGCATAAGAAATCTTCAGCAGCAGCAGACCATATTGATACGTTCACCAGATGCAGTAAGACCCTGGCAGCATGTACTGGAACCACTGGGAGCCTATCTGGTTTTGGCCCGGAATTTATATTTAAATGGAACCCGGTTCAGCGGAGCCTGGAATTTCGGACCTGACTATGGTGATGCCAGAGCTGTGCGCTGGGTTGTTGCAACCCTGATCAAACTCTGGGGTAACGAAGCTGCCTGGGAAATAGATGAAAATCCCCATCCCCACGAAGCAAATATTCTAAAACTGGATTGTTCCAAGGCGAAAACACTACTTAACTGGAAAATAAATTGGAATTTAGAACAGACATTGGAAAAGACAGCCTACTGGTATAAAGCCCATTTCAATCAGGAAGATATGCTGGAAGTCACCTTGGAGCAGATACGCAGTTTTGAAAATACTTTTTATGAGAAAGCAGGTTTGATTCAATGAGATGCCGTTTTTGTGGCCAGGAGCTTAATTACAAACTTCTCTCCTTGTGTGCCGCACCTTTATACAATTATTTTTTAATCCAAAAACACTTATCAGAAATGGAACCTTTTTATCCATTGGAAGTATACGTTTGTGATCAATGTTTTCTGGTACAGACAGCAGAATACGCCCATCCGAAGGATATCTTTAATAAAGATTACGCTTACTTCTCTTCTTACTCAGATAGCTGGCTTTTCCACTGCCGGGAATATACGGAAAAGATGCTGCAGCTTTTCTCATTGGATCAGAATGACCAGGTGATTGAGATAGCCAGCAATGACGGCTACCTCCTGCAGTATTTCATAGAAAAGGGTATCTCCGTTCTGGGAATCGAACCCGCGGCGGCAGCGGCAGATGATGCTATTGCCAGGGGCATTTCAACCTTAAAGGTTTTTTTCGGAAAAGGAATAGCTCAATCGTTAAAATCAGAGGGGAAAAGTGCCGATTTGCTGATCGACAATAATGTGCTGGCCCATGTACCCGATATTAATGATTTTGTAAAGGGGCTTAAAATACTGCTCAACCCCCAGGGCGTAATCACCATGGAATTTCCACATCTAATGAGGCTGATTGACCAGGTTCAATTTGACACTATCTATCACGAACATTTTTCCTATTTCTCACTGATTTGTGTAGAAAAAATATTTTCTGCCCACGGTCTGAAGATATTCGATGTAGAAGAAATACCTACCCACGGAGGTTCCCTTCGTATCTATGCCTGCCACCAGGCCGATACTTCCAAGTCATCCTCGATAAAGGTCAGGCAGCTGATAAAACGGGAAATAGCAGCCGGGTACACTGATTTAAAAAATTACCTGTCTTTTACAGAAAAAGTGCAATCGCTGAAAAGGGAAATCCTCTTGTTTCTTATTCTGGCCCGGGAAAGCGGTAAAAGGATTGCCGCTTATGGAGCCCCGGCCAAAGGCAACACCCTGCTTAATTACTGTGGGATAGGTACTGATTTAATCAGCTTCACTGTGGATAGAAGCCCCCACAAACAGGAACTATTTCTCCCTGGATCGCATATACCGGTTAAGGCTCCAAATATCATGGCCGAGGAAAAACCTGATTATATTATTATCCTCCCCTGGAATCTTAAGGAGGAAATAGCAGAGCAATTATCCTACACCCGAAAATGGGGCGCACAATTCGTTACCTTTATACCACGAGTAGAGGTATTTTAATATGATATTTACGGAATTATCGCTGCCGGGTGCTTATATTCTAGAACTCCAACCCCGGACAGATGAACGCGGTTTCTTGGCCCGCACCTTCTGCCGACAGGAATTTGCTGAATACGGTCTTAATACCTGTATTGCACAATGCAGTATCTCTTATAACAGACAGCGGGGAACCATTCGAGGCATGCACTATCAAGTCAGTCCTTATGCTGAAGCCAAACTTGTCAGCTGTATTAAGGGTTCTGTATATGATGTGATTATTGACCTCCGGAAAGATTCCGCGACTTATCTGAAGTGGGAAGCGGTAATTTTGAGTGAACAAAACCGAAGCATGTTCTACGTCCCCCAAGGATTTGCCCATGGTTTTCAAACCCTGCAGGACAACAGCGAAATATTTTATCAGATATCGGAATTTTATAATCCCGAATCTGCCAGAGGATTAAGATGGAACGACCCTAAGCTGGGCATACCCTGGCCGCTGGCAAAAAAAGTAGTTTCCCGGCGCGATAATTCATTTCCTCTATTAGACGAGATGGGAGGCCTGGCCAATGAATAAGAAAATAGTGTTCTGGGGGGCGACCGGGCAGGCCAAAGTGCTCTATGAATGTATAGCAGGGTCCGGCATGGAGCTGGTTGCCCTTTTTGATAACAACAAGCAGCTTGAGTCGCCTTTCCCGGAAGTCCCTCTGTTTTTCGGTGAGAGTGAGTTTATGAGCTGGCATTCCCTGCATCAAGATGAGAAAATATATTTTTTGGCAGCTATAGGAGGCAGCAATGGCAAAGACCGCATGAAGATACAAACCTGGCTGCAGCAGCAAGGCCTTAGCCCCTATACGGCACGGCATAATACAGCCTTTCTGGCCCAAGGCGTCACCATCGGCAGCGGGTCCCAGATTCTGGCCCGATCAGTAATAGGTGTACAGACTCAAGTCGGCCGGGCCTGTATAGTTAACACTGCTGCAATTATTGACCATGAGTGCGTTATTGGTGACGGTGTACATATCTGCCCGGGCGCGGTCCTGGCGGGATGCGTTGAAGTTGGCAGGTATGCGACCATCGGTACCGGAGCAATAATACTGCCCCGGGCAGTAATTCATGAAGGAGCAGTGGTCGGAGCCGGGGCGGTAGTAACTAAAAACATTCCGGCTTATACAGTTGCGGCAGGAAATCCTGCCCGGATATTGAGGAGTTTGTGAGATGAAAAATAACTACCTGAAAGAACTCAGCCGCAGATGGTTTACCGAATCCTGCCGGCATCGTTATTCATACACTTTCACCTGGTTGGGGCGGCCTATAATACAGTATCCCCAGGATATGATGGCAGTTCAGGAAATCATCTGGCGGGTAAAACCTGATTTAATAATCGAAACCGGGATCGCCCACGGCGGTTCGCTGATATTTTATGCTTCCATGCTGGAACTCATAGGCGGAGATGGAGAAGTTCTCGGCATCGACATAGACATTCGTGAACATAACCGAATAGAAATAGAAAGCCATCCTTTATACAAAAGAATCACTATGCTGGAAGGCTCATCCACTGACCAACACATCATAGAAGAAGTCCGACATATCGCCGGGAGCAAAAGCCGAATTCTGGTAGCCCTGGATTCCCTTCACACTCATGAACATGTTTTAAGAGAATTGGAGCTCTATTCCCCTCTGGTGACCAAAGGCAGCTATCTGCTTGCTTTTGATACTGTGATAGAAGATCTGCCTGACGACTTTTTTCCGGACCGGCCCTGGGGAAAAAATAACAACCCCAAAACAGCAGTAAAGGAATTCCTGAATACCAATGATCGTTTTGTTGTAGATAAGGAAATTGAAGAAAAATTGCTTATTACCACTGCTCCGGAGGGTTATTTGAAATGCATCAAGGAGTGATATCATTTTGAGCGAAAGAATACCCGTTGCGGGTCCATGGATCACCCAAAAAGAGATAGACTATGTTGCGGATGCGGTTGCCAACGGCTGGTATGAAAACAGCAACAAATATAACCAGCTGTTTGAGCAGGAATTTGCAGAATATACCGGGGTTGAATATGCCCTATCTCTGCCTTCCTGTACATCTGCCATACACCTGTCACTTCTGGCCCTGGGAATAGGAGCAGGCGATGAGGTCATTGTCCCCGACATCACCTGGATAGCAACTGCCGCTCCCATTACTTATGTTGGAGCCACACCGGTATTCGCTGATATTGATGAAAAGACCTGGTGTATTTCCCCAGAATCACTGCGAGAATGTATTACTCCAAAAACCAGGGCCGTTATCCCGGTAGACCTTTACGGTAATATGCCCTGCATGGATGAAATAGAAAAAACAGCCCGGAATTTCAAGCTGGCCATAATTGAAGATGCAGCTGAAGCAATCGGTTCGGAATATAGAGGAAGAAAAGCTGGAAGCTTTGGGGATACCGGCGTATTCAGTTTTCATGGTTCCAAAACCATGACCACCGGCGAAGGGGGCATGCTGGTTACCGATAATCCCGAACTCTATAATCGCTGTCTGCTGCTCCGGGATCATGGACGCCAGGCCGCAGGCAAAATGTTCTGGAATTTGGAAATAGCTTACAAGTATAAAATGAGCAGCATGCAGGCCGCCTTGGGATTGGCCCAATTAGAGAGAATTAACGAATTAATTGAAAAAAAGAGAGTGATATTTCAATGGTACCAGGAAGACTTAAAAGATCATAAAGTAATAACTCTTAACTGAGAATCGGCATGTATTAAAAATACATATTGGATGGTAACCGCGATTATCGATGCAGAACTTGG
>CAZBKS010000125.1:0-3437 GCA_964492475.1 uncultured Syntrophomonas sp.
GGGGAAAGCGGGATCGTAGGGATGCTATTCAGAGGGCGCCTCATGTGACCGGCAAATGAGGGATCATAGAAGGCGCTCTCTGTCTGATAGTGGGCGTTCATATCGGTGGCCTTCACCACATAGTCCACTAGAATCCCCGGGATCTTGACCTCCTGGGCGTCCAGGGTCCTCCTCTGTGCAATGTTCTTTACCTGTACTATGACGATACCGCCGGAGCTTCTGGCTGCCTGGGCAATATCCAGTGCAGCTGAGCGATAAGCCTCCTCCTCCAGGGTAATGTTCCCGTCCTCATCCGCCGTGGTGCCTCTGATCAGGGCCACATCCACCGGGAAGCTCTTGTAGAGGAGATACTCCTCGCCCTGGAAATCCACCAGCTCGACCATGGTCTCGGTGGTGGTCTTATTCATTTTGCCTTCGCCCAAACGGGGATCAACAAAGGTGCCCAGGCCTACCTTGGTCAGAACACCGGGACGGCCCGCGGCAATCTCACGCCACAGAGCATAGATGGGACCCAGCGGCAGGCAGTGACATTGCAGTTTTTCCTCAAACACCAGCTTACTTAGTTTTGGGCAGGGGAGAATGATACCGGTGGACCAGCTGTCCAGCAGCCCCTCCGCGCTCAGACGGTCCGGTCCTCTCTGCTTAAAGTCGCCCAATGCACCGCCCTGCCGTAATTTGAGCTTGGCGGGGTGTCCGCATTCTGCATACCTGTTGGCAATCGCGTGAAACACCTCATCTGGGAATCCAGACAGATTTACACCGTCTGTGGCAATGGTAGCACCGTCCTTAATGAAAGCGGCGGCCTCTTGTGCCGTGACAAATTCAACCATAATCTATGACCTCCTTTTCTAGTTGTGGACATATTCCGTGCAGCATCCTTTTGCGGGAATGTGTTATGCCGATGCGGCGGCCGTCCATTTGGATTTAGGCTTACATAAGCAAACCTTAACCCGTTTCGTATGTTAACACACAAATTACATGCAAAATATGGATAAAAAGCTCGATAATTTGTCCATTATGTACATGCAAATGTCCATGCCATATACAGGCAATATGAAGAATATATAGATAATATGTAGAAAATGTATAGAAAATGTAGAAAGGCTGGTGCCCTTTATGCTATAATTTGTTTTTTGAAGCAAAATTTACAAAAAAGCCCGCAGCACTTCTAGATTAATGGCTGGCGAGTTCTTCATTTGTTTGAAAATTAATTTAATTAGGGAAATATAGTCTAGCATACTACACACGCACACCATAATCCGCTATACAAAGATGAATAAATTTGACTAAAAAAATATTAATAAAACCCTGCATTTGCAAGGTTCTCGTTGATTATTTATAACATTGTTGCTGCTAAATTAGGTGTCTATACCATACACAGACAATATAGAAAAGCTCTCTTTATAAGCTGGTGCCCTGTATGTTATTATGTTAGTATAAAATGCTAAAGGTAACACTCGCAATTGTGTGGTGTTGCCCTAGGTTCATAGATTTTTATTGATGATACTGCACTACGTACAAAGACACGTAGAAAAGGAGACAATTGATTTGTCGGAACAGCTGACAGAATTGGAATGGATATATTTGACGCAGCTCATCTACCGTCTCAATACTATTGGAGACGTCAAGCTGTTTGAAAATGTTTTCCTGGAAAAAGTCAGAGTACTTCTTCCCTACCGAAAGGCCTTTTTTACCTGTGCCGAAAGGTGTGGCGGTTCTATCCGGTATCTCCTTCCTACTATTTACAGCGGACGTGGCATGTCCAAAGAAGATGAGCGCTTCGTAAACGGGGAGTATGATAATTTTGCCAATATTTTTTTGCATATGGAGAAAAGCAGTGTTATTAGGAATTCAGATGTAATTGCAGTAGACCAGTTTGAAAAAACGCCCTTGCTGAAAGAAGTCTATCAGCCGCAGGGCCTGTTTTACGGTATGAAACTGGGACTGATTTACGAGGATAACTTGATCGGCTATGTCGGTTTTCTCAACGCGAGAGAGGACGGAGATTTTTCTGACCGCGACATTTTCGTTCTGGATATATTGAAGGATCATCTGGCCATAAAATTCAATATGCTTTTAGATGCATGCCAAGTGAACAGACAGAAGGAAAAAGATTCCTCCAACTGTTTTGATTTTACTTCCCGGGAACTGGAGGTAGTTAAACTTCTCCAGGCTGGAAATTCTCACGCCGAGATTTGCGACATACTCTTTATCAGCGAGTCCACGCTAAATAAGCACATTCATCACATCTACCGTAAAGCAGGTGTAAAAAACCGTATCCAATTGCTGCGGGCACTCTTGTAGAAATACAATTTGAAATCTGTTGTAAATTAATCCGCACGTTGGAAGAAGGAGTTTCAAAAGGCGATTTTAGTATATGCTCTGCAAGATGTTTCCTCAAGTCTTTAATCATAATGAAATCTTGGTTCCCCACGTGGTCGAGTTTTTCTTCCGTGATTCTATAACCCACCTGTACTCTTACTCCCAGAAAACAGATATATCTTTCCTTCCACGGTAATATCATACTCTTTTATAGCTTGCGGCGGAAATTTGATCAAAGAGCATCACAATTTAATGGCAGTCACTATGCAATGGGTTTTGTTGACCCGTCCTACAAGTTCACCTCGATCATCGCGAAAAAACATGTCTTCAAGTGAGGTGTCGTTTAAAATTTTTTCAGCCTTTAAACCGTAGCGGCTTAAGAATTTATCCGTATACCCCTTCTCGATGTCGAACCGAAAACCTTCGCCGCTATCCGCTACGCTTTTATAAATCTCTCGCTCTCCCTCGTAAAGGTTTTCCCGACGTACTACGGATGAATAGATGTAATCGAACACTATACGACTGCCAGGCCCTGATAATTCTTCAATAACTCTAAATGTGCTGTCCACCGACTCCGGTTGCAAGTACATAATTAAACCCTCCAGAATGAAAAGGGTGGAACAACCCTTTTTAAAGCCTTCCTGTAATAGACGTTCATGCAGGCTCTCCCGGTCAAAATCAATAGGTACAAATATTAGGTTATCAGGTATTTCAATCTTCTTCCGGTGATACCGTTCTATTTTCGCACCCTGGGTGAGCGGTGCGTCCAGCTCAAAGACGCGGACATTCTTGGTATTACTTCCGAGGCGTATACCTCTGGAGTCAAAGCCCGCACCAATGATTAGTATCTGTTCAAAGTCCTGCTCCAGTGCCCGCTTGAATTCGGCATCAATTGTTTTCGTGCGAGCAATAACATATTCATACATGCCGACGGGGTATTTAGCCATGAATTTCTTTTTAAAGAAAGAGAGGCGCAAAAGCGGACGAATGAAATCATTCATGATAATAAGCGAAACATAATCGTTGCTTTTATACTGCTCCCGCTCTTCCAGATTGGACAATCCCCGGACCAGGCAGGTAAACTTAGCCGTCCGCGATGTTTTTGATTCGATTCT
>CAZBKS010000125.1:3447-5199 GCA_964492475.1 uncultured Syntrophomonas sp.
CATTGCGATACACGCATTTAATCTCAGGTAAATACATTCTTCACGCCATGGTAGATAAAAACGGATATATCGTTAACATACTTCTCTATATCCTCAGAAGACACTACGAGGAATAGCTGTTCAATCATATTCAGATAGAAACTGCAAACTGTGCGGACAAACAGTCTTGACACTTTTTTTTCAGTCCGGATTGACTGTGTCCACTCGATCATATTGTCAGTAAAGGCGTCTAGAACCTCATATTTGAAAGACTCGAGGGTCGAACCCTGGGCTTTAAAAAGCAGGAGCTTTACATCGGCGGTATGCTGTGCGATAAAATTACTGATGACGCCTATTACAAACTGCTGTGAAGAAAGAGTATAATCCTCGGTCTCTTTTGGCACGTTATATTGCTTGGATAATTCGAGCCCGTTTCTTATTTTGCTTACCGTTGGATCAAGCACTCTTCGGAAGAGGTCGTCTTTATTCTTAAAGTAATTGTACAAATTGCTTTTTGAAGTTTCTGCTTTAGTAGCTATCGTCCGTATTGATGACTTTTCAAAACCTTTGTCAAGGAATTCTTGGCGGGCGACATTGATAATCCGCTGCCTTATTTCATCCTTGGTATATTGCATACGGTTTCACCTCTATAAAAGTACATAGTCTTTTTAAGTACAGTGTACTTTATTTCTTTTTATTGTCAAGTAGATAAAAGCCAAAACGGACAGCCACTGACTGTCCGCATCTCTTCGTAATACCCACCCCGTTGCTAACTTTTAACGATTCCATCTGGTGATGCTGACAGAAAACGGAAGGATTTCATCCGATTAAAGGCCAAAAAGGCTTGCTTGTATTTTTCAGGCAGGGACTCTATTATGATTTCAGGCATGCTGCTATTTCGGTATTGGAGCTTGTATCTTGTTCCGGTTCATCTGCAAATCATCAGCTAGTTCGATGAACTCAATTCGTTTTTTTCTTCTATAGTAATCGACTATGGCATGTCTGCTTATCTGATAAATCAACGAGTGGATTTTGTTTTCAATCTTTCAAGTCACTGATATTCTGATGAATCTTTAAAAATACTTCCTGCAAAATATCATCAGCATCGTTTTCGCTAGCTATTAAGACAAAGCTTTATGATAAATAACCTGTTTTTCCTCTGCTCCTAACAGCCTTTCCGTTATATATGCTATTAATGCTATACCGGGAATATCTATGATAAAGCGAGTCAGCATAAATTTCCACCCCATGGCGGAAGCCTCAAATAGCAGCATAGGTATTTTTGTTGTCGACCAAGCTCCAATGAAAACAAGGATATTCGAGAATTTGCATCCTTTTTTCAAAAGAACTCCAGCGATAGGAAATGCCGCATAGAGAGGACCAGCTGCAGCTGAACCAAGCAGAAAAGCCATCGTTACACCAATAAACCCGGACTTTTCACCCATGTACTTCATCATAATCTCTCGTTCTACCCAAACATCCAATAGTCCCAATAAAACAAAAATTGGTGGCAGCACCGAGAGCATTTCCAGCAAACTCTCCCAGGAAATCTTAAAGGATTCTTGCCCAACTGCCGGCCAGAAACTTAAAATTATAAGGTCAACAATTATAAGTATTATGAAATATCTGTAGCGATTTAGTATTATTTTCATTTCAAAACAACCCCAATCACAACTGCAACAACAAAGGAAAAACCAAAAGCAAGCAGGTTTCTAACCATCGAAGCTTTACGGCCAAAATACTGCATTTCCAAGGGCAGCGTTACAATGCCTA
>CAZBKS010000125.1:5209-6308 GCA_964492475.1 uncultured Syntrophomonas sp.
TTAGTGTAGAAAGGAATACCGCAATTTGCATAAATCCTGCTCCGCTGCCAAGTAAAGCTGCGGCTAGAGGGAATGCCACAAACCCCGGTATCAGCGTTATAGACCCCAGTACAGAAGCTATAGCCATACCAAACCAACCAGATTGCTGTCCAATTAATTTGGATATGGTAGCCGGGCTTAAAAAGGCCAGCATAATGCCAATAATTATTAATATGGACAGGAACTGCGGTAGTATATTCTCAAATGATTTCCAGGCCTTCTTCAAAGCTAAAATAGTTTTTTGCTTATCCTTAATAGATGACAATCCCAACAATACCAGCGCTAAGATATAAAGGGTAACCGTAAACAAGTCCATATATTCCTCACCTACTTTTTTCTTAAAGCAAACCTCTAACCCCTACTAATATAAGTAAGGGATTATATTGCCTAATTCAATTCATTCCCTTCCAATCTATCACAGATTATTATATTGGCTTAGATTTGCAGTTATCCTCCGCTTGTGATGATGAGTATGCGGCTTGAAGATCCTTAATAACTGTATTAATATAAACATATTATTATATAATCTAAACGATATCAAGGACGGTGAAATAATTTGTTAGAACACGCAGCGTTAGTTTTAAAAGCCCTGGGTGAACCCACCCGGCTGAAAATTATGAAGTTCTTATCTATTCAGGAATTATGTATTTGCGAGTTGACCGCCATACTGGATATGAGCCAGCCTCGTGTATCTCAACATGTCAAAGTTCTCAAACGAGTGGGCTTGTTAAAAGAACGTAAAGACAAACAAAAATCGTATTATTCCCTTAATCCAGCGGCGTTGACGGGACCTTTTATAGCCGCTTTCGGATCTTTTATGCAATTGGAGATCGACAAAATTCCTGAACTGGCAGAAGAAAGCCTTAGATTCTCAGATTTGGATAACAACAAAGAAGTGCAGGCATGTAAAAATAGATGTATTGCAACCGCTGTGGAGGAGGAGTTGTCAATGTTATAGTATTTAATCTATCATAATTTTGAATATATTGCACTGCATCCTCACACATGATATTTTTCGGCCAATCATTGTGATCAGGAAGACAATAACTGTACCTCATTC
>CAZBKS010000126.1:0-6298 GCA_964492475.1 uncultured Syntrophomonas sp.
CGTATTATGATCCATTCAGAGGACGCGATGGTAGTATTGCTTGTATGCTGGTCTACAATCCAGACTCTATTAATACGTGGATTAATTTTGCATAATAAAATATCATTTTTCAAAACGCATTGTTTTGTAGAGCCTATTTGCGAACCAGATATAACTTCTGGATAATTAGATTCGAAACTTGGCACGCTATATAATTCAAAATTCGAATCTGGATCATTATTAGGATCTATAGATTTACCGTTATATTCGTTTAAAACACCCAATCTAGTCCACACCCAATTATCCGGCACCTTATAAGGCTGCTCATTTTCTGGAACCAGCGCCTGCTGAAGCAATTCTTCCGGAGATAATTCTGTTTTTTTCTTTGCCATTAATTCTTGCCTCCCAGGGAACGCAATTCGTTTACCACGCTCTGAATGAGGTCAATGGCTTGTTCCAGGTTGGCAATCACCTCTTCCCCGCTCTGGATGGGGTCTGGCAGATCATTATAGTCTAGTATGCTGTCATCTCGGATTAACCCCAGATCAAGGCTGTCATTCTTAGCTTTGATCTGTTCCCGGGTGAAGCTAGAAAAACGTTCGTCTTCTACTTTGGTTCGATCCTCTGCGGTACAGGCTTTTATAAAGTCATCAAAGTGTTCATGCTTCAATGGATTGGTTTTGCCGAAAGAAGGCATGTTGGTTCTGAGGTCGTAGAACCACACTTCCTTGGTATTATCCTTTTCAGTCCTGCCCCGGGTAAAGAAAAGCACATTGGTTTTAACCCCCTGGGCATAGAAAATACCTGTGGGCAGACGCAGTATGGTATGGAGATTGCATTTATCCATCAGGTCTGCTCTTACCGAGGCTCCGTCCCCGTCGGCAAAGAGAACGTTATCAGGCAGGACCACGGCTGCCCGGGCTTTATTGTTGCGCTTCAGACTCCTGTAAATATGTTGGAGAAAGTTAAGCTGCTTGTTGGAGCTGGGATAGGTCAAGTCATCCCGGGTAGCACGTTCACCGCCTTTCTTGGTGCCGAAAGGCGGATTGGTTAATACTAGATCATAGTTTTTCATGGTTTTGCCCTGGTTGGACAGGGTATCGGCCAGTATGATCTGGCCGTTTATATCATGGAGCATGGCATTCATCAGGGCCAGGCGATGGGCATCATGCACCAGTTCGCAGCCGGTGAATGCTTTATTTTTCTGAAATTCCTGCAGGTCGGTGGACAAATCAAATAATTTGTCAGTACGCTCTTTTATATATCTGTCGGCGGCGATCATAAAACCGAAGGTGCCGCAGGCCGGATCATTGCACCTCTCCCCTGCCTGGGGCGCGGTTAACCGGACCATAACATCGATTAGCACTCTGGGGGTAAAGTACTGTCCAGCTCCGGATTTTTTCTCATTGGCGTTCTTCTCCAGCAAACCTTCATAGAGATTGCCCAGACCTTCTTCCTTAGCGGTATACCAGTCCAGGGCATGAATGGAGGTGATAATCTTCTCCAGGTTTTTAGGTTCATCAATGTTGGAACGGGAACCGGAATAGATCTCGCGGATTCTGCCGGTGCATTGATCACCCAGATGATCCAGAAGTTCTTTATAGAAACGTTTTAACTCTGTACCTTGTTTCTTTACCAGGCTGTCCCAGCGGTACTTTTCCGGTATTGGCCCATCAGTTAATGTTTCTTTGGCCATCTTCAGAAAAAGAATATAGGTTAGTTCGGTAACGTACTGGTGATAGGTAATGCCGTCATCTCTCAGCACGTTGCACAGGTTCCATAATTTGGCGACTATTTCCTGATTGTTCATGAAGCTGCATGTCCTCCATCATCGTATAGATTATTGTTTATTTCATTGATTACTGTGTCTAATTGGTTTTTAAATACCTTATTAATTTTCGTATATCCACCGGAAGTCTTAAAGGAACCGGTTTCAAAGGTCTGCTGATTCAGGACCGATTCCAGCAATAAGTTCTTTTCAATCCGGTCAATCCAGCCCAATTCCATTTTACTGAAGCTGTGGTTCTTTTTCAGTTTGGTCACGGCGTTTTTGATGCGCTGCTCATGACTGATCAAGGTTGAACCAATGGCCTGCTGACGGATGAAGCTGATGATATCTGCGGCTATCTCTTCATTTTTCAGCTCTTTCCAGGCGGTATTTAACTGTTGTTCCGTAAAGTTGTGACGATCCAGTTCCAGCTTTAAACTTTTAAGGCTGTCCCGGGTCAGTTCAGCCGGGCGGGTAGTAACCGTCTTCAGAGCAGCAATGTTGTTTATGTTATCGGTTATGAAGTTTTTGAATTCATCCAGATAGTCCTGGGGCTTCAAACCTTCACCATATCCCCGGCTGTGGCTGATCAGTTCATCTTCCTTGTCCGATATTACCACCGGTTTGGGTTTGCCGCTGCCTTCGTTCAGAACCGCAAATAGATTATGGCTTTTCAACAGATGCTTTTTGGCTTCCTCTACCGGCATATTTTTAATTTTCTCGATGAACTGACTGGGATTTTGCCCTCCTGCCAGGTCGATAAAATTGGCCAGGGCTTTTTCGCTCATGTTGCGTTTCTTGCGCTGCAGCTTGGCGATTATAATATCTATCTGGTTTTTAACCTGGGGTTCCGTTGGCAGCACCTGCAGTCCCAGCAGCAAATCCTCAAAACTGGCATTAGGATTGACCACTACCGGTTTCATGGTATTGACCGGGGCGAGGGATTCATATACTCCTACCGGATCATAGATTTCAAAATGGGTTTTGCCGATTTCCGGGCACAGGCGGGTGGCCCGGCCCATCATCTGTTCAAACAGAATGCGGGATTTGATGCAGCGCATGAACACCAGCGTGGATATTTCCGGCACGTCAATGCCGGTGGTGAGCAGGTCTACTGTAACTGCAATATTGGGGTATTTCTCATTCTTGTATTTCTTTACAGCTGCCAGAACCTTCTTTTTGTTCCCGCCGCCGACGCTGCCGGTGATTTTCATGATAGCATCGTTGTCAACCCCGCAGGGTTCATAGATTTCTTTCAGTATTTTGACAATCAGATCGGCATGACTGTCATCCACCGCATACACCAATGTCTTGCCCTCCCCCTCCGGGTCCAGGTCATTGGCTATTTCGGTCAGGACGGTACGATTGAAATTTTCCGTAATAACCTGGCGGTTGAATTGCTCCACGTCGAATTTTAATTCATCCTCCAGTTCGTCGCTGTTGGTTATTGCTCCGGTTATAGGGTCATAGATCACCAGAGTTTCTCCGGGCTGATAAATAATACCCTGTTCACTGAGTTTGGTCACAATTGTGTGGGGGGCATCGTGATCAACCAGATATCCGTCTATAACCGCTTCGCGATAAGTGTAATTGAAGACCGGTTTGCCGAATATTTCTGCCGTATGCAGCGCCGGAGTGGCAGTCAGGGCTATTTTAACCGCATCAAAATATTCAATAACAGTGCGGTATTTGCTGACGTAGTCATCCTGATTGCGGTAAAGAAGTTCATCTTCGCCCATTTCCTTGTCCAATATGTAACCCCGATGGGCTTCATCCACTACAATCAGATCGTAGTCGGTTACAGCCGGCATGGTATCTTCTTCATTGTAGAGAATACGCTTCACCAAACTCTGAACCGTTGCCACGTGAATTTTGGTTTCTTTGTCTATGTCTTTATCATCCAGGTTTTTTATGTTATAGATTTCATCCAGGGTCATCAGGTCTTCCAATTTAACTTCTTTAAATACATCCTGAGCTTGTTCCCCCAATGTATTGCGGTCCACCAGGAATAGTACGCGCTTAAACCGACCGCTTTTCAGGAAACGGTAAATCATACCGAGTACGGTGCGGGTTTTTCCGGTGCCGGTAGCCATAGACAAGAGCACGTTTTCGCGGCCATCAATAATTGCACGTTCGGCCGCATCTATAGCCCGGATCTGATATTCGCGCAGGTTTAGTCCATCCGGGTCTCTTAGCAAATCATAGGGCATATCCTTCAAGGCTGTATTGGCTGCTTTGATATCCTGGTCCAGCAGTTCTTTTATCCCTTCGGGACTCATCCAGCCCTGCTGGGCTTTGGCTATGTTATATGGCTGTCTGACATCACGAAACCAGATGCCGGATTTGGTTTCCAGCTGTTTAAGATATCTACGGCCATTGGTAGCAAATAGCAGCGGCACCTTATAGCCATCCCAGTTGCCTATCTGGTAGGCGGCATGTTCTTCCTTAATTTCCTGGGCGTAATCCTTGCACTGATAATCCAGCACGGAAGGAACATCCGTAAACATGCGTTTGGCTTCAATAATTCCAACCATTTTTTCATCAACGAACAAGGCATAATCCGCATAGCCATTTTTGCCAATCTTGGAATCGGTAGGCCATTCGGCGATGGCTCTGTTCTTTCCCTTAACCGGTCTTACCCCTTTTGAGTATCTGAGCTTGGCAGTATCCGCTTCCCAGCCGACTTTACGCAGCTGTTCATCGATAATATAGCGGGTTTCCTCTTCGGAGAGACTGATTTGAGCAGCTGCTTTCGCAGATAATTCGGCTCTTTCTGTTAACGAAACGCTATGATCGTAATTATATGAGGCAACCTGTTCCATCAATTGGCTGATTTGTTCTTCCTTTTGCTGCAGCATATACTGATAGTCTGCCGATGCCGGCTTTTCTTCAGGCAGCACAAAACCATCAGGTTCATAATCCCAAACTCCGTAAACCTGCATAAACCAGACTCCCAGGTTATAGGCCATTTCCAGCAGGGTCTTACAATCATCCAGCGATTCATAGTTGTCATGAGAGGCTTTATTGCGCGTAGTTCTTAAGGAGTACAGAATATCATCGATGTCGTGGGGAATTAGTCCTTCTTTTTCGAGGAGCCGGATGCGGTTGGCATGGGTATTTTCGAATAGAGGAGGCTCAATCTTATCCAGATCCAACATCATATTTACAATAGTTTCGCCGTACATTCCCAGCTTAAACAAGCATGCGTTAGGATCACTATAAAGATAGTTTTCCGCTGCACCTGCTATTTTGGCCAGAAGCGGAAAGGTTGTCTCCAAAAATTCGAAGTTTGATTTCATATCTTTGCCTCGTTAGTTCCTTGAAAATGTTTTTTATAAACGACGTGCCGTTTTCAGCAGACTCCTTTCCATATTTTACTATACTTTGTGACTAATTTCCTTCTTGTTCGTGAAATTTTTATCCGGATAATTATACTCGATGTGATATTATTATTTACTAATATGTTAAATAATGGTGAAAAGGTGTAATATTTAATTGAGGTTGAACCTGATTTTTGTTCAAAGGAGGTGTTATTAACATGGTTATTGATTCATTTATTACGTGGGATTTTCTGGGACAATTTATGGGAGTCGTTATTGTAACTATGCTTGTGGTTCAATTCATTAAGGAAATACCAGTTATAAAGAAAATGCCTACTAAATATTTAACAGCAATCATTGCCTTTATTACTTTAGTTTCTTATCAGATAGCAAATGGATCTTTCACCTGGGGTGGCCTATATATGGTTTCTCTGAATGCAATATTCGTTACCATGACAGCAACCGGTGGGTATGACTTCGCACAAAGAAAGAATCTACCAAGTACTATATCTTCTAAAAAGGATGAATACCCTAAAGAGTCCGAGATTGCAGTTACCGAAACAATAAAAGCTGTTAAATAGAATTAAATCAATAATACATAGTTCAATATTGTTCGGAAACTGTTATTTAGTATGATAATTGAAAGCAGCTATTTTCATGAAGCATATGCTTTGATCTTTCCCATGACCACTTTATTCCTCTAATTGCTTCTTGTCCTGGTCCTCCGGGTTGACCGGGCCGAATGCCAGCAGGCCGACCACCACCAGTTTGCCAAAGTCTCTGGCGTGGTCTTTGGTTCGGGCGAATTCTTGATCAGCTTGTTGCTTGCTGCCCTTAACGTAATACTGGCCGGCTTTGAATGCACTGGCAGCCGTCCTTGATCCTGCCTCACAGGTGCAGGCAATCCCTTTTCCTATGCCGTTTGCCAGCTCCCAGCCCGCCATTTTCATGCGGTTCAAGCCGATATCACGTTTTTCTTTGTCCTGGGATAAATACCCTGCTCCAGTTTCCAGGCTTCCATCTACCACATCGGCCAGGGTATTAACTGTGCTTTCCGTTGCCCGTACTGTACTTGATCCGATCTGTGCAACCGTCTTCAAAACTTCAGGTTTTCCGTATTTATCTTCAATCCTTGTGGCGCCTTTGCTGATAACCAGATCCAGGCCATCGGCGATCAAAGAGACTGAACCTTTTAACATTTTACCTGCTATGCTCATTATTATTTTCCTCT
>CAZBKS010000127.1:0-6291 GCA_964492475.1 uncultured Syntrophomonas sp.
AAGCAGCACTAAGGGATCCATCCCATGTGACGAAGGGGAGCCTGGGTGGAGTTAACTATTTAAGTAACGCTTGGAAGGTATATTCGAAGTCAGGTGCACGGCATTAATATTAATATGCTCAGTAATTTCGAAATAGCGGGGAGACCTGCTTTTTTATTTTCTACCCCCAGAAGAAGGAAAATTCTCTACAAAACATGAATAAACAAGTAATCAAGTAAAAAATTCTTAATCGTTAAGTCCGAGAAAGGAAGTAAGATTATGGCATACCTGGCATTATACAGGGCATGGAGACCACAAAAATTTCAAGATGTAGTAGGGCAGGAACAAACGGTGACTGCTTTCAAAAATGCCATAGCCCAGGGTCGCATGGCGCATGCTTACTTATTTTCTGGTCCTAGAGGGACAGGTAAAACCAGCGTTGCCAAAATACTTGCCAAAGCACTCAACTGTCTGAATGTAAGTGAAGGGGAGCCTTGTAATGAATGCAGCTCATGTCTGGATATAAATAATGGTAATTTTATGGATGTGGTAGAAATAGATGCTGCATCCAACCGGGGTATTGATGAAATCAGGGAACTGAGGGAAAAGGTTAGAATTATGCCTGCCCAGGGCAACAAAAAGGTATATATCATTGATGAAGTTCATATGTTGACCACCGAGGCCTTCAATGCTTTGCTGAAAACTATTGAAGAACCGCCGGAATCAGTAATTTTTATTCTCGCTACTACTGAACTGCAAAAAATTCCAGCTACGATTGTTTCCCGCTGTCAGACTTATCAATTTAGAAGAATAACCATGGCTGAGATAACTGCACGACTGGAACAAGTAGCAGCAGCTAATGATATACACATTAGTCCAGATGCAGTAGCGATTATTGCTCGCAGATCAAATGGAGGACTTAGAGATGCTCTTAGCATTTTAGACCAGATATATTCATACAAGGGCACCGACATTCAGAAAGAAGATGTTATTGAAGTGCTGGGCCTGGTTGATGATATTTTCATGGCTGACCTGATGGAAGCACTGCTATCCCATGATTCAGCCCAGGTGATAAATATGTTGAATACGGCTCTCGACCAAGGCAAAGAAACTCAGCAAATAGCAAGAGAAAGCGTAATCTATTTAAGAGATTTGCTATTATATTCTTTTCTGGGCGATAAAGCTGAATTAATGGCCGCCAATCAAAGCCATAAAGATGTTCTAGATAAACAAAAGGGAAAAACTAATCAAGGGAAGCTGCTGATAGCTTTAAGAAAAATGATGGATGCCGCTGACCGTTTAAGATTCAGCGAGGGCAACAGATTTCAGTTGGAGATAGCTTTTTTGGAAATTTCAGAGATATTGACTGATAATGTTATGGAAGCTAAAGATATATCACCAGCAGCAGTAATTGATGATAGCGGGATAAAAAGAGAAAGATCTAAGAAACAAGACGCTCGGGATGGTTTATGGAAACAAATATTATATAAGGTTAAGGAAAAACGAATCCCCACCCATGCATTATTGTCCCAGGGCAGTTTATTGGGAATAAAAGAGAATACAATGTTTATTGGTTATAAAAAGGGATATAAATTTCATAAAGAAAGAATGGAAGAGCAGGCCAACCGGGAAATATTGGAGACAGCAATACAGGAAATACTGAACCAGGAGCTGGGAATACAGTTTATTTTTATGGAAGATGAACAGTATAATGATATTGTTGTTAAGAAGGCTATCGAAATATTTGGTGAAGAAGTTATAGAAATAAAAGATTAAGGAGGAATTTTTATGCGCTTTAATCCTGGTGGAGGAGCAAATATCAACAAAATGATGAAAGAAGCCAAAAAAATCCAGGCCCGCATTGCAGAAATGCAGGAAGAATTGGAAAACCGTGAATTTGAGGCTTCCTCAGGAGGGGGAGCGGTAATAGTCAGGGTTACCGGAAAACAACAGATAGTGTCCTTGAAGATATTGCCAGAAGCAGTAGACGCGGAGGACATGGAGATGCTGGAAGATATGATTCTGGCAGCTGCCAATGAAGCTATAAAGCAATCCCAGGAGACTGTTTCACAAGAAATGGCCAAGATAACCGGAGGCTTAAATATACCTGGTATGTAGCCATATAAGGTGCTCCCACCCGGGGTAATAATTTAATGAATACAACTTAAAAGGGGGAATAAAAACTTGAAATTAGCCCAACCCCTTCAGGCTTTAATAGATCAGTTGTTAAAGCTGCCATCCATAGGCCCCAAATCAGCTCAAAGATTAGCTATGTTCATATTGAAATTATCAGATGAGGAAGCACGGCAGTTAGCCATGTCTATTATAGATGCCAAACAAAAAGTATTTCCATGCTCAACTTGTGGTTATCTAACCGATGTTGACCCATGTTTGATATGTACAGACGTGCGCCGGGATAATACCCTGCTGTGTATAGCGGAAGAGGCGACGGATGTTATGGCTATAGAAAGGACCGGCTTTAGTGGGCGCTATTTTGTCCTAAACAAGGATTTTAATCTGTTGAAAGGAAACGGTATTGAAGACATAGATATTAAGTCTTTACAGGAGCGAATTGTTAACGGGGGAGTACAAGAAGTAGTATTGGCTTTGAATCCAGATATCGATGGGGAAGTGTTGTCCAGGTACCTGGCCAGCGTCGTTGCCAAACAGGGTATTAAGGTGACCCGTTTGGCCTACGGGCTACCTGTAGGTGGAGATATAGAGTATACTGACGAAATAACGCTTAAAAAGGCCATAGAAGGAAGAAGCGAATTCTAACATAAAACATGCTTGCCTGGCATAGAGATAAAAACAGGACAGCTTTACTCGTGTAAGCCAGGAGGGGCATGATATGATGTTTTGTTCGAACATATGGAACAAAGCCTGCAGCTTATTTTGCTTGAGTGAAAATGGGCAGCAGCAGGTAAACGAACTTATGTCAGATGAGGTTGTGCTGCAGCAGGCCTATCAAGAATTGCAGCAAGCACAAAATTGGTTTGCCAATCTAGATGAACCGGAAATGGTTGATTATGCGATTTTCAAAATAAAAGCGGCAGAAAAACATTACGATTATCTGTTGAAGAGAATAAAAATCAGAAGCAAGGGTCAGGATAAATAGTCCGGAACATATTTTCTGTTTTAAGGAGAGGTGGCAGCGATGGAAATTGTTAATATAATTATCGCAGTATTATTTATGCTGGTAATTCTATACCTGATTGCTCAGGTTTTTTTAAAACCAATTAAATTATTGTGGAAATTAATTCTCAATTCAGCCATAGGCTTAATTTTACTGCTAGCCATAAATTTTGTTGGAGCATTTTTTTCATTTATTCTACCGGTTAATCTCGTAACCATTTTAATAGCAGGTTTTCTCGGGATACCGGGATTAATGCTATTGATATGTTTCCAACTGCTGATGGCATAGATATCCTTTAGCTTGCCAAATAATAACAGATAAAAAAAGGCCGTTCGGAAGGCCTTTTTTTGTTATATTATCGGCACAGACAGGCATCATAAACATATACAATAATCTTATAGATCATAAAAAAACATTTAACCTTGCGCACAAAATACTTATACAGGGCTAACCTGGCTATATTACAGCACAAACTGTAAATGTGAGTAACATTTCTTTGAAAAAATATAAATATTGACGCATAATTGGGTGCAGCATTATACTATATATAATCATCAGGGCAAAGATACGCCCAACTAGGAGGTGTTTTTGTTGTAGTGGATGCTGGAAAAAGAGTTGTAGAAGCGTATGTGGGAGAATATGCCAGCGGCAAAAGCGAAATAGCTATAAACCGGGCATTGGAATTGAATAGACTGCAGCGAAAAGTAACCCTGGTGGATTTGGACATCGTTGAACCCTTCTATACTATAAGGCCAATTAAGGAACTGCTTGAAGGAGAAGGCTTAAATATTATTGCTTATTCCAGAAAGGATAGTTTCGGGTTAGGGGAGACCGGAGCTATGCTTAATCCTCAAGCAAGGTGGGCTTTAAGACTTGAGGGAGATATAATCTTTGATATTGGCTATGGTGTTCATGGTGCTAGAACGCTAAATTTAGTTGAAGGGGCAGATGAAGCCGGGGTAACAATACTGGCGGTTATAAATTACATGCGCCCAATGACCAGCTCGATTGACAGAATAAAGGATTATATTAAAGAACTGGGGACAGTAAATGCCATAGTAGCCAACACCCATTTGGGTAACGACACTACTTTGGATATAATAATAAAAGGCAACCTGGAAATCTTTAAAGCAGCAAAACAAATAGGTATGCCCATTGCCTATATCGCCATAGAGGAAAGGCATAGAGAATTTGTGAATAAGGAGGAGTATGGTGTACCGGTGAAATTTATAAAAAGATATATGCCAGCTGCCATATGGTAGCTTTTGCTTTTCAACCTTAACAAAGTTTATTTTAGAATTAACCCGCTGCTATTAAAGTATTTCCTGGTTTTTAGAATGGGAGGTGCGCAATTAAATGGAAAAGATAATAGGCGAACCCAAAAAGGCATTTATGACTGGAAACGAAACAGTAGCCTGGGCTTGTTTGGCCGCAGGAGCTGATATCATGTTTGGATATCCGATTACTCCTCAGAACGAAGTTATGCATTATTGGACTCGTCTGGCTCCAAAATATAATAGAAATTTTCTTCAAACTGAAGATGAATTATCGGCTGGCTTTACCACCTGCGGGGCGGTTCAAGCTGGTAAAAAAGCATTTACTGCGACCGCTGGACCGGGGAACGTATTGATGCAGGAGCCCTTCGGTATGGCAGAGGCTATGAGACTACCAGTTCTGTCGATAATCCAACAGCGGGGAGGACCATCATCTGGAACGGTGGTTTATTCGCAGCAGGAAGTAACCCTTACTACTTATGGAGGTAATGGTGAGGGACATAGAATTGTTTATTCTACAGCCACCCATCAAGAAGTTTATGATTATGTAATTAAAGGATTTAATACCGCCTGGAAATACAGGTTCCCTACCTTTGTGCTGGGGGATGGTTATCAAGCTAAAATGAGAGAACCGCTGGAGATGTATGACCCGCAGGATAAAGGAATAGAAATGCTCGAACCGTATCCGCTGATTGGAATACCGGGCAAAATAGGAGAAAATAGAGAGCCTCAGCATTTGTGCAACATATATAGTCTGGAAGAAGAACTATATGATGTCATAATGAAAGTATCGGCAGAATATGAAGCTATTTCACCTGAGATTGTGGAGTTTGAAGCAAAAAACTGTGAAGACGCTGAGATTATAATAATTTCTCATGGGGTAGTATCCAGAGCGGCAGATGATGCGGTAAAAATTCTGCGGGCTCAGGGAATAAAAGCCGGTTATTTTAGGCCTATAACCCTAAGACCTTTTCCGCAGCAGCAACTGCGGGAGGCTATAGCCCAGAGCGGCGCAAAAAAATTATTGATTGCTGAATCTGCATATGGACAGTTGGACAGACTGACCAAACAGGAAATATACGGGGAAACAGTAAAGATAGAAAACCTGTTTATGCCAGGAGTAGGAATAATCGATTATGACATAATTCAAAAAGTAAAGAGCATCATATAGGGCAGGAAAGGAGGTAACAAAATGGAAATGCTTGCCCCAGCAACACCGAAATCATGGTATTTGCCTACCAAACCACATAAATTTTGTCCTGGTTGTGGGCATGGAATTACCTTAAAAGCTCTGGGAGAAGCTATAGATGAATTAGGAATACAGCAGGAGACTATTTTTGGATGTGATATAGGTTGTTCCCTGCTGGCCTGGAATTTTTTTGCTTGTGATAGTACCCAAACCCATCACGGTCGTACCACTCCCGTTATGGTTGGTATAAAGCGTGCCCGTCCGGAGTTAATTACTATAGGATATATGGGTGATGGAGGAGGATACTCGATTGGTTCTCAGCATCTGTTGAACTCAGCAGTACGTAATGAAAAAGTTACTCTTATCCTAGTTAACAATACTAATTATGGAATGACCGGAGGGCAGATGGCTCCCACTACTTTACCCGGGCAGATTACAGAGACCAGTCCGTATGGCCGAGACCCTGAATCCACCGGGTATCCAACCCGGGGACCGGAATTTATTGCGGAATTAACACCGGAGGGCGCATATGTAGCCAGAGCTACAGTATCCAAATACAAACAACTCAGAAGGTTGATCAGAAATGCGATAAGAAATCAAATGGAAGGCAATGGGTTCTCGTTTGTTGAAGTGCTATCTACATGCCCAACCAATTGGAGAACCAATGCGCACCAAACCTGGAACTTCTTAGAAGAGAAAATGGAGCAATATTT
>CAZBKS010000128.1:0-6285 GCA_964492475.1 uncultured Syntrophomonas sp.
ATTGGTGGGTACACCAGACATTTTGAAGACTTTGGGCGAAGCTAAAAGACCGGGACAAATTATGGTCGGCTTTGCTGCTGAAACCCAGAATCTTATAGAAAATGCCAAAAAGAAGCTGGAAAGCAAGAACCTGGACTTCATTGTAGCCAATGATGTGACCCAGGAAGGGGCAGGGTTTGCGGCTGATACCAATATAGTTACCATAATTCACCGCAGAGGCGAAAGCAGGGCTTTTCCTAAAATGACCAAGAAAGAAGTTGCGGCTTCTATTATTGATAGTGTTGTGGATTTGTTAAACTAGACCACTACAAGGAGATGATAAACGTGTCCAGGGTTTTATTTACTTCTGAATCGGTTACTGAAGGTCATCCGGACAAAATGGCCGACCAGATCTCTGATGCTATTCTTGATGCCATTATTGAACAGGATCCATATGGTCGAGTAGCTGCAGAGACCATTGTAACTACCGGCTTGGTCTTCGTAGCCGGAGAAATCACCACCAGTTGTTACGTAGACATACCCAAACTAATCCGGGAAACTGTCTGTGAAATTGGATATACCAGGGCTAAATATGGATTTGACGGTGATACCTGTGCCGTGCTTACATCGTTGGATGAACAGTCCCCTGACATAGCCATGGGTGTTAATAGAGCCCTGGAAGCCAAACGGGGGGAAATGGACGATACTGCTATTGAAGCTATTGGGGCCGGCGACCAGGGAATGATGTTTGGTTATGCTACCAATGAGACCGAAGCTTTTATGCCGATGCCTATATACCTGGCTCACAGATTGGCCAGAAGGCTTACGCAGGTTCGCAAGGAAGGTATTCTACCTTATTTAAGGCCGGACGGAAAAACTCAGGTTACGGTAGAATACGATGATCACCGGCCGGTTAGAATCGATACTATTGTAGTATCTGCTCAGCACAGCCCCAAGGTTGACAATGAGACTATTTTCCAGGATATTTTGGAACATGTAGTTAAAGTAGTTATCCCCGAGGAAATGCTGGATGATAACACCAAATATTATGTAAATCCTACCGGACGATTTGTTATTGGGGGTCCCCAGGGTGATTCCGGATTGACGGGAAGAAAAATCATTGTAGATACCTATGGCGGAATGGCCAGACATGGCGGGGGTGCTTTTTCAGGGAAAGATCCCACCAAGGTTGATCGCTCAGCTGCTTATGCGGCCCGGTATGTGGCCAAGAACATCGTAGCTGCTGGAATAGCTGATCGCTGTGAAATCCAACTGGCTTATGCCATTGGCATTGCTAATCCGGTTTCAATAATGGTGGAGACTTTTGGTACTGGTAAAATATCTGATGACGAAATCATAAACATCATCAGGGCCAATTTTGATCTGCGTCCGGCGGCTATTATCAGGGACCTTAAATTGCGCAGGCCAATATTTAAGAAAACTGCTGCATATGGGCATTTCGGAAGAAATGAAGAAGACTTTACCTGGGAAAAGACGGATAAGGCTGATATGTTGAAAGATCAGGCAGGTCTATAATTTCCTATAACGATTGATCGGCCGCAGATGAAACAGAACTCCCTGTGTAAGGCGAGAACTGTCTTAATCTGCGGTTTGCTAATTAAGGCCTTAATTAATATTACCGGGAGGATGAACTATGAATACGGTTGAAATCCTGGTAGACTTACCTTTGAAAAATACAGCAGCTGTATATACTTATGGGGTACCCGATCATCTAGCTGATGAGGCCGAATATGGCAGGCGAGTGCTGGTTGAACTGGGCAGCCGCGATGTGGAAGGATTCATAATTAGTCAGCCATCAGCTCAGGAAGAAGACACATCGATAAAAGTAATTCTGCAGGTATTGGATTTAAATCCGGTATTTGATCAACAATTATATAACCTGGCCCAGTGGATAGCAGACACTTATATTTGCCATTTGTCAACAGCTCTTAGAAGTATGATACCACCGGTATTAAACCGTAAAAAGGGCAAATGGGTAGTACCCCTGGTGAGCCGGGAAGAAATGGAGTGCAGTGTCAGCGATCTGGCTATTGAATCCGGAATTAAAATAATTGAAGAATTATATGAGGGAAAAGCGGTTGGCTTTTCGGATGCTTTATGTTTAACTGACCGGGCCACCCTGAAGGTTATGGCCGACCATGCACTAATCGAGGTGGTGGGGAAATATGCCCCCATGCGACCAGAAAAAACTGGAATTATTTATCGGCCGGCCGGACTACTTGAAATTGATATGGAGATGCTGGAGAGAAGAGCGCCCAGGCAGGCAGAACTGCTTAAGGCCATACTCACCCAGGGTGAAATAGAGCAAGCAGCAGCGGATAAAGACTACCCGGCCAGCAGCATAAAAGCCTTGCTTGAAAAGGGATATATTACCATCGCCAGGAAAAACTCTATTGAACCGCCCGTATACCATGATTTATTGGATGAACAAAAACAGGTGGTACAAGAAATCACCAGGGGGATAAGTTCTGGTGAGTATAGGGAATTCCTGTTGCATGGGGTCACTGCCAGTGGCAAAACTGAAGTATATCTGCAGACTATACAAACCTGTCTGGAAAGGGGCAGAAGTGCATTGGTTTTGGTGCCTGAAATAGCACTTGCCCGGCATTTGATGGGAAGTTTTATGAGCAGATTTCCCAATATCGCAGTTCTGCACAGCGGCATGAGAAGCAGTGAACGCTATGAATCCTGGCGGCGCATAAAAAATGGAGAAGTAAAACTGGTACTGGGGACCAGATCTGCTGTATTTGCTCCCCTGAGCAATATAGGTTTAGTAATTATTGATGAAGAACATGAGAACACTTACAAACAGGAAGAAAATCCCAAATACCATGCCTGTGAAGTGGCGCGCTGGCGAGCCGAAAATGACCAGGCTACAATAGTATACGGCAGTGCCACCCCCTCCCTGGATACGTATTATAGAGCCATGAATGGTGAAATTAGATTATTGAAGCTCAACCGACGTATCGGCAATATCCATAGTCCGATAATTCATATCCAGGATATGAGAAAGTCAGATAGGAATAATAAGGCAGTATCAGGGTTCCTGGCAGAAAAAATAGGGACTGCCTTAAGAAATAATGGTCAATGTATACTTTTCTTGAACCGCCGGGGATACGCTCCAATTTCCATATGCAGGAAATGCGGCCAGGTACTTACCTGTCCGGCCTGTTCGGTGAGCCTGAACTATCACCAGGATCGGCAGATGAATATATGTCATTACTGCAATTATCAGGAGAAAATAAGCAGCCGATGTAAAGAATGCGGCAGCAATTACCTTGATTTAAGCGGTTTTGGAACTCAAAAGGTTGAAGCAGAAATTAGAACCACATTTCCAGAGGCTAAAATAGCCAGGTTGGATCTGGACAGCAGTATTGCTGCAGGCAGCCAGGAAAAAATTCTGCGAAGCATGAAAAAACATGAGATTGATATATTAATCGGCACCCAGATGGTGGCCAAAGGCCTGGATTTTCCGGCAGTTTCGCTGGTAGGGATTATTAACGCTGATGCCATGCTTAATATACCTGATTATCGCGCCGGGGAAAGAGCGTTTCAGTTGATGGTACAGTCGGCGGGAAGGGCTGGAAGGGGAGATATTCCAGGGGAAGTAGTGATTCAGACTTATAATCCTGACCATCCCATTATTCGCTGGGCGGTTGAAAGTGATTATAACGCTTTTTATAATGCCGAGATACATAACCGGTACATGTTAAATTATCCGCCCTTTACGAACATCATGAGAATCGTACTGAGCGGGTTAAATGAAGAGCAGCTAATACATGCGGCAGATATTTTACTGCAGCAGATAAACGATTATATAGATGCCAGGGAAGATGATATCGATATACTGGGACCAGCACCCTGTCCCATATATAGATTAAGAAAGAGATACCGTCAGCAGATAATATTAAAATGCGATAATATGTTATTATTAAAAAGCATAGGTGAAAAAATGTTGTATAAAGGTACCATAAAGGGCCAAAGATTGGGGATAGAAATTAACCCCTGGAACATGATATAAGGAGGAGTCAGATAAAAATGGCAGTTTATAAAGTAGTGACCATGCCAGACGATATTTTAAGGGCCAAGGCCAGGCCGGTCAGCAAAATAAATGAGGGAGTTTTCCGGGTTTTAGATAATATGAGGGACACTCTATATGCTGAGGATGGTGTAGGTTTGGCTGCTCCCCAAATAGGAATATCCAAACGGCTGGTAGTAATAGACACCGGAGACAATTTTATGGAACTGATCAATCCTGAAATAATTGATAAGCAGGGAGAAGCTATCCACAGTGAAGGATGTTTGAGTGTCCCGGGCATAGTAGGAATTGTTAAGCGGGCCGAAAAAGTTGTGGTAAAGGCTCTTAATCGCAGTGGCGAGGAAATTACGATGGAGGGCACTGGTCTGCTGGCCCGGGCCTTTCAGCATGAAATAGACCATTTGGACGGAATATTATTTATCGATAAAGCTATTGAAACTCGCAAGGAACCCATTTAAATGGAGGCTTAAGAAATGAAAATAGTTTTCATGGGAACATCTGTATTTGCGGTTCCTTCTCTGCTCAAATTATACCAGAGCGGCTATCAAATGACAGGTGTAATAAGCCAGCCCGATAAGGCCAGAGGGCGCGGCCAAAAGCTCAGTCCTACTCCTGTCAAGGAAATAGCATTAAATCTGGAACTGGAAATTTACCAGACCAATAATATAAAATCAGATGAAGCACTGGCAAAAATAAGGGAATGGGACCCTGATATTATAGTAGTAGCATCCTACGGCCAGATTATACCAGTGTCGATACTGGAATATCCACCTTATGGCTGTATAAATGTACATGCTTCCATATTACCTGAATACCGGGGTGCAGCTCCCATACAACGGGCATTAATGGCCGGGGAACATTCCAGCGGCGTTACTATCATGTATATGGATAAGGGCCTGGATACCGGAGACATATTATCCCAGACCATGATCGAAATAAGCGATGATATGGATCATGGGACACTGGAAAACATCCTGGCAGAAACTGGGGCGGAGTTGCTGATCAAGGTTCTGAAAGAAATTGAACACGGTTCAGCTAACAGGATAAAGCAGGATGACAGCCGGGCTACCTATGCTCACATGTTGAAACCAGAGGATGAAATAATCGACTGGAGCAATCCAGGCCGAAAAATAACCGATCAAATCAGGGCTATGAGTCCATCCCCGGGGGCCTATACCTGGCTGGATGGCAGAAAGGTCAAGATATTTGCCGGCAGGATTATAGATGAATCGGCTGATGGTGAAATTGGACAGGTGGTGAGATTGAGCCAGGAAGGGTTTATAGTTAAAACGGGAGATAAACTATTGGAAGTACTCGAAGTTCAGAAAGAAGGAAAGAATCGGATCAAGGCAGTTGATTTTCTGCGAGGATATAAGGGGATAACAGGTAAACTCCTGGGCCTGTAAGGAGGCTGACGGTATGGAAACTAAAAAACGAATATATGTGGGATTGCTGGCCGCCAGCCTGCTGTTTGAAATGGCCCTGGCAGCAATGATCTGGTACGTTATAGTCAACCGGGATATTATTATAAGCCAGATAATGCTGATAATCGTTGCCGTAATCCTGGGTATAGTATTTCTTATTCTAGGTATTGGCATCCTGGCTACTGTAATTATGATTATAAGATCCAAGGATATGCCCTCCCTGGAAAAACTGACCCTGTGGGCCAATGAGCTGTTATTTCCCATAGCTCTGGTTATAGGAAGGCTGATGGGGTTGGAAAAAAATAAAATATTGAAGTCATTTATTTCAGTTAATAATTATATAGTAGCATCAAAGAAAATACTTCCGGGGGAGAGAATTTTAATGCTCCTGCCCCATTGTCTGCAAAACAGCGATTGTCCGTTCAAGATCACAATGGATATTAATAACTGTAAAAACTGCGGAAAGTGTCCGATTGGGCAGCTAAAGGAATTGGGTGCCAAATATAATGCAGTATTGAAAGTGGCTACGGGTGGCACCCTGGCCAGGAAATGGATAGAAGAGGTCAGACCACGGGCGGTTAATGCGGTGGCCTGTGAGAGAGACCTGGCCGCTGGGATTCAGGACACCGGCGGGCTGCCGGTAATGGGAGTTTTGAATTCCCGGCCCTATGGACCCTGTATGAACACCGATGTAAGTCTGGAACAGGTTGACCAGGCATTTAAGACTATTTTGAAAGGGGTGAATTAATGGGATATTTAATATTTATCCTGCCCGCTCTGTTGTTATCGATTTATGCGCAATATAAAGTTAGTGCCACATTT
>CAZBKS010000129.1:0-4509 GCA_964492475.1 uncultured Syntrophomonas sp.
CCCGAAAGGTGTCCAAGACCAGTCTTTTCGACAGGGCGGCATCCAATCCGATATTTATCCCGGCATTCATAAATGCTTCCAGTACCAGGTAGGCATAGGCCGGACCACTGCCGGAAACTGCAGTAACTGCATCCATGTGCTTTTCGTCTAAAATCAAAGCATTTCCCATACTCTGCAGCAGATCACGCACCTGTTCCAAATCCTGCTCCGAAGTCCGACTGCCTCCGGCAACTGCACATACTCCGCTTCCAACCAGACAGGGGGTATTGGGCATAACCCGCACCACCGGCACAAAGGATTGAACCGCGTTCTCCAGATCAGCTGATTTGACCCCAGCTGCTATAGAAACCAGCAGGGCTCCTTCACTCCAGCTACCCTTCACCTGTTCCAGCACCTGCCATACCTGCTGGGGTTTTACAGCCAGAACCACCATACTGGATTTCTTCACCAGCTGCTGCAGTTCTTCTGACTGGGCATTAAATTCAGTGCCGAACAACTCCATTCTGCTCCGGTCAATATCAGTGCAGTATACGGTATCAAACCTCTGTTTTTCTTCTCTCTTAAGTCCCTGCAGAAGTGCATAAGCCATTTTACCGCAGCCAATAATACCCAGTGCATGGCCCACTATTGATCACCCCCGAAGGGTTTGCCAAATCTGTTCTTCAGCATCAAAGTCCGAGCATCCTTTGAAATCTCAACATTGCTGGGAGCAAACATAAATACATGTCTTCCCAGCTGCTGGCTGTTTCCCTCCAGGGCATATGTAGCTCCACTGATAAAATCAAATATTTTCCGGGTGGTATCTTCCGGAGTGTTTTCAAAGTTTAAAATAATCTGTTTTCTGTTTTTCAGGTGATCCGTAAGCAGTTCAACTTCCTCAAAACTCTGGGGTTCACAAACGATGACCCTCAAGTTCTTATTGGTATGAATGCTTACTACATTTGCCGCTCCCCGGTGATCAACATTAGAACCGATCGGCATTTCCACTATTTCTTCCGTGATTTCCTCTTCTTCTGCTATGCCTAACCAGACCATAAAATCATGCATTTTACTCATGGTGCTCCTCCTCCGCTCTGTCCTTTAATATTTTGTTGATTTATTCCTTAAAAAGAGCTGTGCCAATCCTAACTATATTTGCCCCTTCTTCGATGGCAACTTCAAAATCATCCGACATTCCCATAGATAAGTATTTGAGGTCTACATTGAGATACTGGTTCTTTTCCAATCGTTTTTTCATATCAGCGAGTTTCCTGAATATCGGCCTGCTTGATTCTGCATCGTCAGTCAGCGGGGCCATCGTCATAAAACCGTAAATACGCAATGACTTAAACTGAGCTGCCTGCTCCAGAAGTGCCTCAACTTCATGGGGTGTAAAGCCGGCCTTCTGTTCTTCCCCGGATATATTGACTTCTATTAAAGCTGGCACTTCAAATCCAGCCTGCTGCCCTCTTTTATCTAACTCCTCGGCCAGTTTCCATCGGTCCAGTGAATGGATGAGCTGCACTTTGCCTACAATGTCCTTGACTTTGTTGCTCTGCAGGCGCCCAATCATATGCCAGTGAGCCTCAGGCAAGCTGTCCATTTTTCTCTGCATTTCCTGTACCCGGTTTTCTCCAAAATGGGTGAGGCCTAGATCATAGGCCAGCCTGACCATGTCGGTGTCTACAGTTTTACTGACCGCCAACAGAATGATGTCTGCTGCTTTTCGCCCACTTTTCGCTGCTGCTTTCTCTATTCTAGCTTGAATGTCATCGATATTTTGCTTTAAACCCACCCTGATCACCTTTTTTATCTCATAATTCTAGATATATTTATTGATATCCTTTTATATATTATCGCTAAACTGCTTGAATATCTGCAATTATAACGTATTCTATCGCTATATTACCAGGAAACCCACTCCGAAAGTAGATCCCTTGCCAATTTCGCTGTTAACAAAGACCTCGCCGCCGTAAGATTCCACAATATGTTTTACTATAGATAATCCCAGCCCGGTACCTCCGTGCCTTCTTGACCTGGCCTTATCCACCCGGTAAAACCTCTCAAATACCCGGGTAAGGCTCTCCTCGGGTATGCCCATACCGGTGTCGGTGAAGGTGGTTATGACCCGGCTATCGTTTCTCCTGGATCTGATAATGATTTTGCCGTTAGGCGGAGTATATTTAATGGCGTTATCCAGCAGGTTGATCAAAACCTGACCCAGCATATCTTCATCTGCTTTGATATAGGGTAAGGATCTGGAATAAATAAATTCGACCTGCAGTTTCTTCTCGCTTATCTGGGGACCCAGTATATTCATAACATTCCGCATGGATTGGACTATACAGACTGGTTTCAGGCGGGATATTTTTTCATTTGATTCCAGGGAAGAAAGGGTTAGTAAATCGTCAATTAAACGGCTTAACCGATCGCTTTCATCATCGATTATGGACAAGAACCTTCTGCATATGGCACTGTTTTCCATGGCGCCATCCAGGAGTGTTTCAACAAAACCTTTGATAGATGTCAAGGGGGTTCTCAATTCATGAGAAACATTGCCAACGAATTCAGATCTGACCTGAGCAAAATCCCGTGCTTCAGTAACATCATAAAAAATCACCACTGCTCCCTGCACCATACCATAATAATCTTTTATGGGAGCACCATGAACCCGGTACAACTGCCTGGTAGAAATCATGGTGATTTCCTGAAAAATCTCTTTTCCGCTGCCCAATACTTCGTGCACCAGTTGAATTATGTCTTGATTGACAGTAATATCCTGGAGCTGTCTGTATAATAATACATTTTGCCTTTGCATAAAGATGTTTTCGGCGGCCCTGTTAACCCGGATCACATATGAATTTTTATCGATAACCAGTACTCCTTCCACCATAGTAGACAGGATAACCTGCATAATCCAATTGTCGTAGACTTGGTGATCATTATCCAAGAGCATTGGTAAATCCTCCAACTTTAAGCTTATTCTTCCGCAAATCGGTATCCAACCCCGCGAACAGTTTCGATGTAATCAGGATAACTGAAATCATCACTCAATTTCTGCCGCAGATGGCGTATATGAACATCTACCGTACGGGTATCCCCTGAGAACTCATAACCCCAGACTTTTTCCAGCAGTGCTTCCCGAGTAAATACTTTACCCGGATTAGAGAGCATCAGGGTCAACAGTTCAAATTCCTTGGGGGTTAATTCAAGCTTCTTCTCCCCCAAAAAAACTTCATATTTCTCCGGCACCACAATTAACTCCTTGAAAACGCATATCTTCTGGCCTACTGCTTTTTCTGCTCTCAATATTCTAAGAGCTCTCAACCGAGCATTAACCCGGGCCAACATTTCTCGCGGGCTGAAAGGTTTCTTGATATAATCGTCAGCACCCATTTCCAAACCCAGAATGGTATCAAGCTCTTCTCCTTTGGCGGTTAGCATTATTATGGGTATAGTCTTGTAAGCCTGATCCTGTTTAAGCAGTCGGCACACTTCCAGTCCATCCAGGCGGGGAATCATAATATCAAGTATTATAAGGTCCGGCAGATCCTCTTTGACCATGTCCAGCGCCTTTAAGCCGTCATGGGCGACTATAACCTCATAACCTTCTTTTTCCAGATTAAATTTTACCAATTCTACAATATAAGCCTCATCATCTACCACAAGGATTTTAGCACCCGGCACAGATTTCACCTCGGTCTTCTTAAGCCAATCGCTGCCATCATTCGGCCCGTCTTCCCATGTTCTTTTCTATGAGAATAGAACATGTCAGTTCGACATGACGTACATAAGCCGCAATCGATTATTTTTACCGGGTTAATGCCTGCTTCAATCAATATGTTCCGGTTAGTAAGCCTTAAATCCCAGTAAATTTCTCTATTCCTGTCCATTATACCATCAAATTCAGGAAAGACTTTACTAACTTTTTCAGACAAATCAGGTTGAATTTGAAAACAGCATCGGCCAATGCCGGGGCCTATAAAGACCTCTATGTCAAACGGTTCACAGCCTAACCCCTCAACCATGCTTTGCAAGGTGTTTACAACTATCCTGTTCATGGTGCCTTTCCAACCACTGTGAGCTATAGCTACTGCTCTTTTCACCGGATCAAAAAAGAAAACCGGAATACAGTCGGCATAAAAAGCTGCCAGCATAATCCCGGGGGTACTGGTGATCATGGCGTCTATTCCCGGCAGTGAAGTATCATAGTTCTCAGCTCCCCTGCCAGCCTGTTCTCCATTTATGCAAGCTACATTGCTGCCATGCACCTGCTGGCAGCAGACCACCCGGTCCAGACCGATTCCCAAAACACTCATAAACTGCTGGCGGTTGCGTATTACTGACTCCTGCCTATCACCTACATGCAGTCCCATATTCAAAGAATAAAAGGGGGGCTGGCTGACGCCTGAATTACGAGTTGAGAAACCAATATTAACTCCCTGTTCCAACCAATGGGGAATGGTAATATAGTGTATTTGCTGTCGTTTTTTCCATATCCATTTATCCATTTGTCCATCATCCTTTTTT
>CAZBKS010000129.1:4519-6244 GCA_964492475.1 uncultured Syntrophomonas sp.
TAAAATATGCTTAGGAGGTGAACAGCAATGAACTGTCCTTTCTGCAAAGAATACCTGGAAGACTCTCGCTGTAAAAACTGTGGTTATGATCTTAATAAATGCAGGTGGATATCCATAAAAAAGGTTTACCCGCCCGATGACATAATTATCGAAAGTATGCTGAAGGCCAGCGGTATTCCGGTAAAGCTGCGTCGCCGGGAAGTATCGCAAATACCGGTAGGTATTGGTCCTATGGCAGAAACCAGTATATATGTTCCTGAAATAATCGTGGGCGAAGCCTCAGCTTTAATAGATAACTGTAATAATTCGGAACCAGACTAGCAAAGCAGGTGTTACAATGCTTACCGTCAGCCAGATAGCTGATAGATTCAATATCAGCAACCGTCAGGTCTATAACCTGGTGGAGCGTGGATATTTAAATGTCACCCATCTTTATCGAAACAACAACCAGGGAGTAACCTATCTTTTTTCAGAGGAACAGATAGCCCAACTCGATATTCATTCACTGCTGGCTGAGCTGCAGGGTGCCCCGGCACGTTGCCAATCACAGCCTGGCACCAGTTTCAAACAGGTCATCGGCGCAGTACGCCACTACGACCGTTTTTTGGAAAATTCCTCCGATTATCCGGAAGATGTTTTTTTACGCTGCTGTTTTTATCTCTTTCATCTGAACCATTATGCCAAAACCTATCATGAAAACAACAGTCATCTTTACCGACTGAAAAACCAGGTACTGGAGAAAATGTATCTGGAAAATCCATCTTCACTATCGGCCCGATACCTGATCGGTCCAGACCGATACCGGGTATGGCTCTGCGAAGATTGCAAGGATTCTGCTGAATCATCTGGCATGTCTTATGCTGCCTACATAAAGAATGAGTTTTTCTGCCCCAAGTGCTCTCTGCACTCGGTTGATAAGGAATACTATTCGCTTATAGAATTTAGAATGAGGCTGGCGGAGTACAAATTCACCTTTCATCTGCCCTTGGCATCGGCGGAACGCTGGATGAAAAACTTGTCCGATCTCCCCCAGAGCACTCGCAAAACAGGCAGTTATAGTGACCGCATGTACCTGTATGGACGCCCGGTAAGCCCAATAGAAGAGCAGGTATTTCCTATTAATATGATTATTAATATACTGGAAAATTACCTGGTCACTGGTAGATGCTGACCTGCTTATTCATCTATATCATTCGGCCGGTTTTTTAATTGTTCAATGGTCTTAATAAAGCTGTTGACGTCTGCAAACTGCCGATATACCGAAGCGAATCTTACATAGGCAACATCATCCAATTCTTTAAGCTTGTCCATTACTTTTTCGCCAATGATCATGCTGCTTACTTCCCGGTCATATTCATCCCTTAGATTACGCTCTATTTCAGCCACCAGGGTTTCGATGTTTTCCATGCTGACTGGCCTTTTTTCACAAGCCCGGGTTATTCCATTAAGCAGCTTTTCCCGGTTGAACTGTTCCCGGGTACCACCTCGTTTAATAACCAGCAGCGGTTTTTCTTCCAGACGTTCATAGGTAGTAAACCGTCTCTTGCACAGATTGCATTCCCTGCGCCTGCGTATTGACGAGCCATCTTCGCTGGCTCGGGAATCAAGTACTCTGCTCTCCATTTCATTACAGTAAGGACATTTCATTATAATCACCCTACCTGACTGCTTTACATTGGGTCACGTATGCCCTTATTATGAACAATACCTATATATATTGCAAGG
>CAZBKS010000130.1:0-6186 GCA_964492475.1 uncultured Syntrophomonas sp.
CGACTTCCGGTATCTCATTTCGTTTTATGTAATCCTGAACTTTGGAACGGTCAACCGTTTTCAGAGCCAGCATGACCAGGGCAAATCGTCCAGCGGCTTTTTGCATAGCTTCTGCTTTTGCCTGGTTGGCCGAACTTATATCAGCATCCAGGAAAAGACCCGCTATTTCCTGCAGAGTAGGTTCAATACTAATTTGATCCTGGGCTGCCTGCTTAAGCGATATTTTTTTCAAATCCACCAGAGATTCAAAACAAGACAGGACATGTTCGGCCTGATATATGCCGGCATAGAATAAATCGAAATAACACTTGGATACGGCTTCCCAACGCTCCGCTTCAGATGCGCTCCGAGCCAGGTTCCCTGCTGCTAATTCCTTTATTATCTTTACTGTAGGCGGAATTCCTTCAAGCTTCGAACGAGCTTCGGCAATAGTTACCGCGGTAAGAATATGCAGTGGCCGGCCCACAATGTTGTAATCCTGGCCGAAAAGCTCCAGGTCATGGTCAATAATGTACCTTATCAGAGTTTCGTTAATTACCAGCAGCTCCGTCGGGTTGTCAGTCGAAACGGCTTCATAAGTAAGGAATCTAACCAGCATCTCGTACAGGCCGCGGCTTCCTTCCAGGTTCTCATCCGGGGATCTATTCGGACAGTATTGGCTGATTGGCTCCGCAAAGTTTTCAGCCAGGCCTTCCGCTCCACCGGATTCAGCGTTCAGGAAATACTTGCGGATATACTGATTTTCGAATTCATCGGGGAAAAATTTGCACATGTGGTACAGAACATTGCCGTGAATGGCCCGGTTAACCTGATACATTTCATCAGCGGTGGACACCAGGCCAGAGCAGAACGCCAGTTCCACCAGCGCGGGGAAAACCACTGCCGCATCCCGGTTTTCATAGTTTGCCAACAGGATTAGATTGATAAAATCCTCAATAACTTGGACTCGTTTGGGGCTGCTGACCGTAAAAATCTCCTCTATACTCTTTCTCTTGCTGCTGTTCTCAGAGACGCTGTTCCACTTAACGCTGACCATGCTGTAAATCAGAGATACCAGTCCGGGTATTCTAACCAGGGTTTTGGCAGGCATGTCATAAATGATACCACCCAGAGCGCTGCCGATTTTACCCAATCGATGCACTACTTGCTGATCCTGCGGGTAGTTGATATATATTTTGTAAACTATCTCGAAAACGGATTTAAGATGGGCAGTAATTTTCTTTTTCTGCAGAGCCATTTTGAACGCCGATGACCATTTGTTCTCCCCGGCCATCAAAACCGTTTCCAAACTCACTATCAAACTGTCAATAAGACCTTCGAACCGTTCCCAGCTGCCTGCTGCGATATCATGCCTGGCTGCCAGGAACACAGCATCAACCACCCAGCGGTTTACTCCGCTGAGGTCTTCTTCAGCTTCGGGATCGGAGGTTTCTTCAATGCTGCCCCCGGTTCCCCCGGTCGATTCATATTCCAGGGCTTTAATCAGGAATTCATAGTCGCCATTAAGCTCCGCAGCCCGCAACGATAATCTGGTGAGATTGAGATTTCGCTCCCGCCTGCGGAACAAATCGTTAAGCAAATCCTGGCCGGCGGTGATGTTGGTCAGGCAAAAACGCGCTATAATTTCCGCAGCGTATTCGAACCAGATTTCCTGCAGCAGCTCTCTCTGTTCAATTTGGTCGATAGAGGGAAAGTTGTATTCCAGGAGTTCAAGCACCATTTTTGTTAATTCCTGTTTATGGACCTCATTGGAAAAACCACTCAGGAACCGATCGAGTGCCTCTGAAAAATCCTCAATTATTTCGAATAATAACCCGGCTTTCATGACTTTTCGATTTACGTAATTGTCATTGGTTATCAGGGTGGCCAATTCTTTTAAATCTTCATGCGACTTCTTGGACTCCGGATCTATGCCATAAGAATCCAAAAGATGCGCGGGCAGGTACCTAATGGCATAATGATAAGCAGAATCAGGGCATTCCTCTTTATCCCAACCTCTCGTCCATTTTAACAGCCACATAAGACCAGTATTACGTATCAGGTTAGTATGATTACTGGTCCGCAGGTGCTCCCGCAGCGATTGGTGATACAGGGTCCAGCCGGACTCTTCTAAAGAATTCGCGGCAAGCTTGAGTATAATATTCCCCCGGCCCAGGGCCGCATTGAAAGCATCCTCCCAGTTGGAGGTTCTAGTCTCCTCATAAAATGGCTGCAGTATCCCGGTCAGATTTTGCTTGGTCAGCGGTTCTCTGCTCCAGCACAGGATGCCCAGAATGTTATTCAAATGCTGCGAAACGTCCCCGGTTTTAAGCCGATCCAAAATGGCGTCGTAATAGCCGGCCAGCTTATCTGGCAGCTTGCTTTCGCTGTTTATCTCAATTTTATGGTTCTTAACATCTTCTATGATCAGCTGTATGTATATTGGCAGCCCTTCTGATTTGCGAATCAGTTCCTCCACAAATGAGTTTTGGTACACTCCGTTTCCAGCTTCCTGATCCAGTTGGAATAAATGGTATTTATCAGCCGGCAGTTCCAGACTGATTATTTCACGAATACTGCCCGACGTTAGGGCAGGCAGTTCTCCATTTGGCCATAAGGTGTCAGTTTTCTCGGCTGCGGTATATTTTCCATACAGTGCTCCTTCATTTCGTCCCGACAGCACCCAGCGGGAGTTGGGAAGGGCCCAAGTCAACGGCAGGTCCAGGAGGTGCGTCAGTCCCCCGCTTAGCTCGTCCAGACCGTCCAACAAAAATATGACCGCAGGATAAGCATCTCTTTCCGGCACTTGCATTATCTTGTCCAGCAGTCTTTCAAACCTGGCTTTATGGGAATCTTTGCTTCCCTTCTCCGGCTCGATTCCATAAGCTCTGGCCAGATAATAGGATGAGGCCTGATAGAAGCTTTCGGTGCTGCATCGGCTATCCCCGGCTCTGAAAAAAAAGGGGATCAAGCAGATACGCGCTCTGCCGCACTCCGGCCTTATATCCTGATAAAGTTTGGCTATAAAGGCTGATTTGCCCATACCTGGTTTGCCGCTTATCCACAGGATTTTATCGGATCTGCTGGTGTCACGAAGCCACTCTTTTACTTTTTCCAGCTGTTCGTCACGGCCTTCCAGACCCGGAGTAAGCTCATTTACTATGTCATTAAACTGGTATTTCCAATCCGGCTCCGGCCAGGTATTTAAATTGCTGCTTTTTTTCTTTCCGCTCTGTTCTAATTGTTCCCGCCAGTTCTTAATGTCGAACACCTGAAAAAAGTGCCGGGCAAAATCTGCTCCAGCCTGACTTAATGAACAATCTTCCGCCAGAGATGTAAATTCAAAGCGCTCCTGGCTCTGGTTATAACGAAAGTAAAGCAGAGGGGCATGCTTGTCGGTGGGGACATAACCCTGTTCGAGCGAGAAGTTCAAAATTTCATTATAGCTGTGAAGGGGAAAGAGATTAAGCGCCTCATCTTCTTCAGAGGCTTTAACAAGGTACACCTGTTCTGTAAACCCTGGTAATTTGGCAAGTAATTGCGTATACGGATTGTCCAGCGGCTGGTTAATAACGTCAAGTGAATAGCCCCGCAGGGTCAGCGGACGATCTATCTCTTTGCGGGTAGCAATCAGGGTATAATCGGCAAGAAACTGCAGCTGTTCCGCTGTAGCTTCAAAAACCGGACGATGCATATCCAGTAATCTGACGGCTTCTTGATTCGCAATCCTGCCACTGTGGGCCAGAAAGTTGCGCAAAGGAATGATTCCCTGTTCAATTGAGCCATTACCTGCCAGAAGCGGCTCCCAGGTTCCATATAAGAAATCCTTGAGGCTGTCTACAAACGGGATCAGATGATTTTTCTGTACAGTTTCCATAGTTTTTCGCATGATGGCAACCCACTGGCCAAAGGTAGGCCGGCTCAAGTTCTCACAGAGGGTTTGCTTGAGATCATTGGGGAAATCCCCTAATTGACGCTTGATATCGCTCAGCAGCACGATTGCAAAGAAGCGGGTTATCATTTCCGCGGCATCACACAAACGGTGCAGTTTTATGTATGCATTATTTTCACCCCAGTAGTCGTACAGGGGTATGGCAGCTGGAGTCGGCAGAGTGCCGAGAAAGCCGGGAAATGAAGCAGTTAAATCCTCAGCCTTATCCTTGTCCTCGCCATTTTTAGATATTTCCTCAAGACTGAATATTTTATTACACTTAGAACAATAATACTTGTCGATTTCTTTTAAGAATGTCAGTTCCGTTCCGCATTGACATCTCATTAATATTTCTCCCCCCACCTGTCCTGATAATCACCTTTTAACCCCGGATACTATTGACATTGAGTCAATTTAAAATCTTAGCTGGCAGCCTGGCCACCCGCTTTGATGCCTTTTATCACATATACTGCGTAGTCGGCCAGCGAAACTACTGACATAATCAGGGTAATATAGAAACCTGGCACTACTAAAGACATATTTTCAGCAATTAACCCCAGCAGGACCGCGAATTGAATAATGGTAACTATTTTGCCGGAAAACCTGGCCTTGATTTCTATTTTCGACTGCATGTGCAGGGCCAAGATAATCAGCGATGCCAGCGCTGTGCAGAGGTCCCTGGCAAAGAAGAAGATAATAAAATACCAGGGAAGATTTAGTTTAATGAAATAGAATATGAAAACAACAAGCACAAAAAGCCGGTCAAATAAAGGATCGAGAAAAGCTCCCAGGGGTGAAGCCTGGTTATTTTTCCGGGCTATGATTCCATCAAAATAATCCGTTAGGCATCCCAGGGTAAAGCATATGTATTTGGCCATTAAACCAATATCCAAAATGATTAAAAGGGCCAGCGGCAGTCTTAAAAAGCTCAGCAAATTAGGCAGGGTAAAAACCTTATTTTTCATTTCTTACTCCTCTCCATTTCATCTATAAATATTATGTCTCGGGTAAAATTAATCATAATTGTCATTTCTAATGAAGATCTATCCATATCAGATTATTCTTAACCTAGATTTGCTTGCATATTGCTTCAGCTGATTTTCTAGCCTGGCTTAAAGAGACCTCCCGGTCGGTAACTTGATAAAAAAGAGTTTTATTATATAATTTAGTAATTCTTGTTACTTCCTTTTCTAGTTTTTTTAGTTTATTCTCCAATTTATCAAATTCCCATGACACAGCTAATCCCCCTTTCCTTGCTTTGCTCCACCCCGTTCGTTCACTGATATGATAAATGCTTAGAAATAACTTTAGATCAACTGTACAATCTCACCGGATAAACCGACAAAAAATGTTCAAACGGTGATGCCATGTCCGGCTTGTTATTCATTATATCCATGATAAGACGATAGCCATTACCGTATTCATCATCCCGCTGCAACAGCTCTTGCCGGCATTTCTCCGTGTATTCATTTTCATTAATATCTTTGAGAAAGGCGATTTCCACCCAGCTGGCCAGGCCTTCGATTTCCGGAAGGCTCATTGCCTGCACATCCAAGTTGTCATACTGCCAGATATGGGTTAATTCATGCACCAGGGTGCTCAATGTCATCCGGGCCGGCGCCCCGTTTTCAATGCATATCAAGACCTTGGTTCCCTGATCAGTTTTTTCTTCGGTGGCCAGTCCGACCAGACGGGCATCAGAATCCGAGGTGGCCACAAAAGGCAGCCGTACCAGTCGGTGTATTTCCTGGGCACTCACGAATTTTACTGATATTTCTTTGCGCAGTGTAAGGCCATAGTGGTCTATCAAGTATTTACTGGCTCTATCGAAAAGAGGCAGCAACTGATCCAGGGTATTGATGGAAGAATTTTTACATTGCAAACATCGTTCACGTCCATCATCAAGCTGTTCTACTTGAGCTGCGGGGTACTCTATCCCACAAAAATCACACCTTCGCATTTCCGTCTTGCCCTCTGCGGGCCTCTGCCCATCCAGCATATTCTTCTGTCTGGATGCCACCGAATCACGATTAGGCAATAATTCTCTCAATAACTTCAATACGGATAGGATGTCCAATTCTGGTATCACCGCTCCGCTGCCATAAGCGAGGAACTCGCTCTGCATACCGATCTTTTCTTTAACATCCTGGGCTGGATGGTTTTCTTGGCCTTCTGCTAAAGATTTCTCTTCGTTAAGCCAGGTCAAATAATCTTCCAAAATCATCATTATATCTGTCCAGCGATGGCTGATGGTCTCTAAAATACCCAGCTCGGCA
>CAZBKS010000131.1:0-6178 GCA_964492475.1 uncultured Syntrophomonas sp.
AACTGATGCGTTGAAGGACTCGTTATCAGAGGATAACCCGGTCTACATGATGGCTACCTCAGGAGCCCGGGGTAATTTCCAGCAAATCAGGCAATTAGCGGGTATGCGTGGACTAATGGCAGATCCCCAGGGAAAAATTATCGACCTGCCGATTAAGGCTAACTTCCGCGAGGGATTAACGGTTCTGGAATACTTTATCTCCACTCATGGGGCTAGAAAAGGATTGGCAGATACTGCGCTGCGTACCGCTGATTCGGGATATTTGACTCGCAGGCTGGTTGATGTATCTCAGGATGTTATTGTAAGAGAAATAGACTGTGAGTCTGTTGAAGGTATCTGGGTAGACAAAATTACTGAAGGATCACAATTAATAGAACCACTGCACCAGAGAATTATCGGCAGGGTTTCGGTAGACACCATAGTTCACCCTGAAACCGGGGAAATAATGGTGGAAGAAAACCAGATGATAGATGACGAGACAGGATATGAAATAGAAAAAGCGGGAATAAAAAGAGTTAAAATCCGCAGTGTATTAACATGTAAAACCAAGCACGGAGTTTGCAGGAAATGCTATGGCAGAAATCTGGCTACCGGATATGACGTGGAAATCGGAGAAGCAGTGGGTACTCTGGCTGCTCAGTCCATTGGGGAACCGGGCACCCAGCTGACTATGCGTACTTTCCACACCGGCGGAGTAGCAGGTGAGGACATTACTCGCGGCTTGCCCAGAGTAGAAGAATTATTTGAAGTCAGGAAACCAAAAGGCCAGGCCGTGGTGGCTGAAGCCACAGGTACGGTCAGATTCGGAGAAAACAAAGGAAGACGCGAGATCGAGGTATTAGGTGAAAATGAAGAAATTATGGGTGCTTATATAGTGAATTACGGCTCCCGTCTAAAAGTAGCTGAAGGTGACCCGGTGGAAATTGGAGATGCCCTTTCGGAAGGCCCCTTGAATCCGCATGACATATTAAAAACCAAGGGATTGCAGGATGTGCAAAGATATATTCTGCAGGAAGTGCAAAAAGTATATCGCTCTCAAGGGGTAGATATAAGTGATAAACATATTGAAATAATGATCAGGCAGATGCTCAAAAAGGTTAAGATTGAGGATTCTGGTGATACCTCTCTTCTGCCGGGAGCTTTTATTGACATATCGGCTTTTGAAGATGAAAACGCAAAAATAATGGGATACGGAGGCTTGCCGGCTATTTGTTCACCCATGCTGCTGGGAATCACTAAAGCTTCTTTGAACACTGACTCGTTTTTATCAGCTGCTTCATTCCAGGAGACTACTAAAGTACTAACCGAGGCTGCCATTAAAGGTAAGGTAGATAATTTGATTGGACTAAAGGAAAATGTTATTATTGGGAAGCTGATACCTGCAGGTACTGGGTATCCAGCCTACCGAAATATAAGTATTGATGAAAATATGGTTTCAAAGGAACAGGAATTAAGTATAGAGGAAGCGTATATTGACTGAATTTAGCTACTCTAAGGACAGATATTTATTTAAGGCAAAAGCATAACTTTAGTTGACTGTAGACATATCAGATGCTAAAATGTCTAAGTGCGTGCAAATTGGCGCTGCTAAGTTATTGCGCTCTACTTTATTTGCACAAAGGAGGGTAATAACTTTGTCCCTGGAAGAACTTCGAAACGGTTCTAAAGTGATAGGGGCTAAGCAGGTCAAAAAGGCCATAACCAAAGGCTTGGCTAAAAGAGTATATCTTGCTGCTGATGCCGAACCTCATATTATCGAACCTATTAAAGCACTGTGTTTACAGCATGAAGTTGATTGTCAGCTGGCTGATAGTATGAAAAAACTGGGAGATGCATGTGGTATTGATGTAGGCTCTGCAGCAGTAGCATTGATCATTTAATAAACCCTGGGAAGGAGGTGCAGGTATGCCAACTATAAATCAATTGGTAAGAAAAGGTAGGAAAAAGGAAATAAAAAAATCGACAGCACCCGCTTTAAAAAGCTGTCCGCAAAAAAGAGGAGTCTGTACTCGTGTTTATACTACAACTCCTAAAAAACCAAATTCAGCACTACGCAAAATTGCCAGGGTGAGGTTAACTAATGGGATAGAAGTAACGGCTTATATTCCGGGTATAGGACATAACCTTCAGGAACACTCGGTTGTATTAATCAGAGGAGGCAGGGTAAAGGATTTACCAGGGGTAAGATACCATATTATCCGCGGAACTCTGGATGCGGCAGGCGTACAAAATAGAAACCAAGGCAGATCAAAATATGGAACCAAGAGACCCAAGAAGAAATAGGAGGGAGGCACTTCATGCCTAGAAAAGGACCAGTTCCAAAACGTGACGTACTGCCTGATCCCATATACAACAGCAAAATATTTACCAAACTGGTAAATCAAATCATGTGGGATGGCAAAAAAAGCGTTGCCGAAAGTATATGCTACGGTGCGCTGGAGATAGTTGAAAAGAAATTGAATAAAGATCCCATGGAAGTATTTGAAGTAGCCATGAAAAACATAACTCCCATTTTGGAGGTGAGAGCCCGAAGAGTTGGGGGTGCCAACTATCAGGTGCCGGTTGAGGTTAGACCTGACCGCAGACAAACCCTGGCTATCAGGTGGCTGGTTAATTACTCGCGTAAACGTGGCGAGAAGACTATGGCAGAACGCCTGGCAGGCGAAATTATGGATGCTTATAATAGTACTGGTGGATCAGTTAAGAAGAAAGAAGATACACATAAGATGGCTGAGGCCAACAAAGCTTTTGCACACTATCGCTGGTAAGCAACCTGGGCGAGGAGTGGTATAAATGCCTGAAAATGTAGATCTATCCGCTATTAGAAATATAGGGATTATGGCTCATATCGATGCCGGAAAGACTACAACCACCGAGCGGATACTCTTTTATTCTGGTAAAGTTCATAAAATGGGAGAGGTAGACAAGGGAACTGCTACCATGGATTGGATGACCCAGGAGCAGGAAAGAGGTATCACTATTACATCGGCTGCTACTACCTGCACCTGGAATAATTGTGTAATAAACATTATCGACACACCAGGGCATGTGGACTTTACGGTCGAGGTTGAACGGTCATTAAGAGTACTTGATGGAGCAATTGGAATATTCTGCGGTGTAGCTGGAGTACAACCTCAATCCGAAACGGTTTGGAGACAGGCTGATAGATATAACGTTCCTCGTATAGCTTACGTAAACAAAATGGATAGAATAGGAGCTGATTACCTGAGGGTAGTCAGGATGATCCGTGAAACACTAGGAAGCGAGGTATACCCCATAAATTTACCAATAGGTGCAGAGGAAGCTTTTTGCGGGGTTATAGATTTAATTAATCTTAAGGCTTATATTTACGAAGATGAATTGGGTGCCGGCTATATAACCAGGGATTTGACTAACGACGAGCTAGAAGAAGTGATGGAGTATCACAATATACTATTGGAAAAAATAGCTGAAAATGACGATCGTATACTCGAGAGATACCTGGAAGGGCACAGCATCTCAGCGGATGAAATAAACCAGGCCTTAAGGAGATTAACCATTTCCAATAAGATAGTGCCGGTATTATGCGGCTCATCTTTTAAGAATAAAGGCGTTCAGATGTTGCTGGATGCCATAGTCAATTTTTTGCCTGCGCCGGTAGATATACCAGCGGTTACGGGAATTGAACCTGCTACCGACAGTAAAATTCAGAGAAAAGCTGATACTCGGGAAGCAATGTGCGCTCTGGCATTTAAGGTGGTAGTTGACCCTTATGTAGGTAAGCTGACTTATTTCAGGGTGTATTCTGGGAAGATAAAAGTTGGATCAAGTGTTTTAAATAGTAAAAAACACAAAAGAGAACGCATTGCCAGGATTTTAAAAATGCATGCCAATCATCGCGAAGAAATAGCGGAAGCAAACGCAGGTGACATAGTAGCTGGAGTAGGGTTAAAAGACACGGCAACTGGCGACACGCTGTGTGACGAAAAAAATCCTATTCTATTAGAAACCATAAAGTTTCCTGATCCAGTAGTTGATGTTGCTATTGAGCCAAAAACCAAGAATGATCAGGATAAAATTGGTGAGAGTTTGAGAAGACTGGCGGAAGAAGACCCGACTTTTAGGACTAGAATAAATGAGGATACCGGACAGACTATAATATCAGGTATGGGTGAATTACACTTGGAAATCATCATAGATCGCTTATTAAAAGAATTTAAAGTAAATGCCAATGTCGGTAATCCTCAGGTATCTTATAAGGAAACTATTAAAAAGAAACACCAGGCAGAAGCGGTATTTGAAAAACAGGCCGGAGGACGGGGGCAATACGCCCATGTAATCATTCAATTAAGCCCTCTTGAAGAAGGTGAAGGAAAAAGGTTTATTAATAAATCTAAAATCGAAGGAATGCCTCAAGAGTTCATCGGGGCCATTGAAGCAGGAAGCCTGGAGGCTATGCAGGGAGGAATTATGGCTGGTTATCCAGTCGATGATGTCGAAATTACTTTAGTAGGCGGAAGCTTTCATGAAGTAGATTCAAGCGAACAATCATTTAAAATTGCTACCAGCATGGCGGTTAGGGAAGCTCTTCAGGGAGCTGAAGTTGTTCTATTAGAACCCATAATGGATGTTGAAATAGTATGTCCAGAAGAATATGTGGGGGAAGTAATATCTGATCTAAATGCCCGGAGAGGCAGGGTACTGGGATTTGAAGACACTAGAGGCTGCAAAATTGTCAAAGCTTTAGTCCCGCTGGCAGAGACCTTTGGTTATGCTACCGGCTTGAGATCAGCGAGTCAGGGTCGGGCCAGTTTCTCCATGCAGATTAGAAACTTCGCCGAGGTTCCTGCATCAAAAAGCAAAGAAATAATTGCCAGGCGATATGGATTGCCGATGTGACACAGTATTAAATCAGTGATATGGAATATTAGTTCCAAAAGATAAATAATTTAGGTCAAATTAATTTTAGAATTTGAAAGGAAAGGTGAGATAAAAAATGGCAAAGCAGAAGTTTGAAAGGACAAAACCTCATCTTAACGTTGGCACGATAGGTCACGTAGACCATGGCAAGACGACCTTAACCGCAGCGATAACCCTGGTATTGTCAAAAGTGGGCGGAGCGGTAGCAACATCCTACGACTCGATAGACAAAGCGCCAGAAGAAAGAGAAAGAGGAATCACCATCAACACCGCGCATGTAGAATACCAGACCGAAAACAGACATTATGCACACGTAGACTGCCCGGGTCATGCAGACTACATAAAGAACATGATAACCGGAGCAGCGCAGATGGATGGATCAATACTGGTAGTATCGGCAGCTGATGGACCGATGCCGCAGACCAGAGAACATATACTCTTATCCGGGCAGGTAGGAGTACAATATATGGTAGTATTCATGAACAAGACCGATATGGTAGATGACGACGAATTATTAGAGCTGGTAGAAATGGAAATCCGGGAACTATTAACTGAGTATGACTATCCCGGAGACGACATTCCAGTAGTAATGGGATCAGCATTAAAAGCGATGGAATGTGGATGCGGATCCAGAGACTGCGAATGGTGCGGGAAGATATGGGAGCTGATGGACGCGGTAGACAGTTATATACCCCTGCCGCAAAGAGCGACCGACAGGCCATTCCTGATGCCGATAGAAGACGTATTCACCATAACCGGAAGAGGAACCGTAACCACCGGTAGAGTAGAAAGAGGAACCGTAAAAGTAGGAGACGAAGTAGCAATAATAGGATTAAGAGAAGAGATTCGTAAAACAGTATGTACGGGAGTAGAAATGTTCCGGAAACTGTTGGACTATGCCGAAGCAGGAGACAACATAGGGACTCTGTTGAGGGGTGTAGACCGTAAAGAAGTAGAAAGAGGAATGGTACTGGCCAAGCCCGGAAGCATTCAGCCGCTGACCAAATTCACTGCTCAGGTGTATGTATTGAGTAAAGAAGAAGGCGGAAGACATACCCCATTTTTTGGAGGATACCGTCCGCAGTTTTACTTCCGCACCACAGATGTAACCGGAGTCATCGAACTGCCGGAGGGAGTAGAAATGGTAATGCCGGGAGATCATATCGATATGAAGATAGAATTGATTACCCCGATAGCCATCGAAGAAGGTTTGAGATTTGCTATTAGAGAAGGCGGAAGAACTGTAGGTGCCGGCGCTGTTACCGGTATCGAATAGTAA
>CAZBKS010000132.1:0-6112 GCA_964492475.1 uncultured Syntrophomonas sp.
AAGAACAGTTCAGCGGTATCCTGGGCGTGCAAGCCTACTTTGGGGATTTGTTTGCCTTTTTCAAAGCCGGGCGTACCATCCTCTACTACAAACAGGGTTATTCCTTTGGCACCTGCACCGGGATCAGTCTTGACTGCCAGCACTACCAGGTCTGCTAAAACCCCATTGGAGATAAAGGTTTTAGAACCATTTATTATATAGTCATTGCCGTCCTTGACAGCTCTGGTTCGCATGGCAGCCAGGTCAGAACCGGCTCCTGGTTCGGTCATCGCCACCGCCAGAATTTTCTCTCCGCTGGTAGCACCGGGCAGCCACCGGGCTTTTTGTTCATCTGTACCATACGTACCTATATAAGGTGCTACCAGATCACTGTGCAGCCATGCAAAAACGCTTCTGCATCCCTGCCTGGCTATTTCTTCTGCAACTATAACCGAATAGAGAAAATCGGCTCCTGCCCCCCCGTATGCTTCTTCTACCCAGGGACATAGAAATCCGTAATCTCCCATTTTTTTAAAGATTTCGCGGGAAACTATGCAATCTTCTTCCCACTGGTCATAATAGGGTACCATTTCACTGGCTACGAATTTGGAAAAAGCTTCTTGAAACATCTTGTGTTCATCAGTAAATGGTAAAATCCGGTCCATTAACTCTCCTCCTTTTGTTTTTTCTCTGGAGCAGCTGTACTTGAGCAGTCAGCTTATTTTTCTTGAAACTGGGGCTTTCTCTTCTCAACGAACGCTTTCATGCCTTCCTTCTGGTCTTTCGTACTAAAGCAGAGACTGAAGATATCTGTTTCTATACTCATAGCCCGGTCTATGTCAGTTTGCATTCCTTCATTTATAGCCGTTTTACAGAAACGTACTGCCAGCTGGCCTTTAGGTATAATCTGCCTGGCTATTCCCTTGACATAATTTATTAGGTCGCCTGCTGATACCACTGCATTAACCAGCCCAACCCGCAGTGCTTCTTCTGCGTCAATAATGGCGCCGGTATAATGCAGCTGTTTGGCCATGCCCACTCCTATCAATCTGGGTAAGCGCTGCGTGCCGCCAAATCCTGCAGTTACTCCCAAACCGACTTCAGGCTGCCCGAATTTGGCATTTAATGAAGCGATGCGGAAATCACAGGCCATAGCTAGTTCGCAGCCACCTCCCAGGCAAAAACCATTGATAGCAGCAATCACTGGTTTCGGCAGGCACTCTATTTTCCTTAGCACGCCCGTACCGAAAATAGCAAATTCCCTGGCTTCCAAAGCAGTCATGTTCTCCATAAAACCGATATCTCCACCGGCTACAAAGGCTTTATCGCCTGCTCCGGTTAGAATAACAACTTTAACTTCATCGTCTATGGCTACTGAATCAATGGCCTGAGATAGTTCTTCAACCGTAGTTCTATCCAGAGCATTCAGAAACTTGGGGCGATTCATGGTGATAAATGCAATTTCCTCTTCCTTGCTCAGGAGAATATTCTGGTAACTCATTTAAAGATAACCCTCCTCTCTTCTATGCTCATTTACTATCGCAAGGGCTGGATAGCAGAGCAAAATAGTCGTTGATCATAAATGTTACCCTGTATTTTTTAAAATCACCCCTTTCAAGCAGCTGGTACTTAATCAAGTCAGCATGGAAAATTATCAATAGTTCAAACCTATTTTTCAGCATCGCCGCATTAGTAAAAAAGCCCCGGTAGAATAAACATCTAACGGGGCTCGATGGCTCTCTTAAACTAAAAGACAGAGCGGATAAAGACTTAAATGCCTCATATTTTATTGCTTTAGCAGACAATTCTATCGAGTAAGATGGGCATTTCTTACAAGCGATATTTGTGGTTTCTGCTGTATAAGGGAATTTATTAAACCACACCGGGGACATTTAATCTCCAACTCCTGGCATTCCCGGTACTTTCCCAGGATTTTATTGCACTTTTGACATCTGAAATCACGCATTGTAAATTTCACCCCCTGAATTCAGATGGTAAATAGTCATTAATAGCAAATCTTAGCCTGAAATATTTTGAAATCACCCCTTTCAACATAGCTGGCAATCAATCAAGCCAGCTAGGAAATTATCTGGTTCTGACTCATAAGATCCCGGCATCGCCGTCTTTGTAAAAAAAGCCCCGATAGAATAAACATCTAACGGGGCTCTACGGCTCTCTTGGAATTGAAGACAGAATGGATAAACACTTAACTACCGAACACTGATTAAGGGTAACTTTATAAGCTTCTAATATATTCTTTTGTAAGCTGATTTAGAATGATGGCCTGGCCTGCTATAATTCTTATAATTGCAATTTTAATGCCAAAGTTATCATGCATCTTTTATATGTTGCCTGAGGCAATATAAATATAGGGCGATAGGCCATAGATAATAAATACAAGCAAAAGAAAATAAAAGTTTCCAGAAAGCATTTACTGTAAACCACTTTGGTGCGGGTTTAGACATTAAATTTTATAGCTTAATTTAATCAAGGATATATAGAGGGTTGTGTTTCTTGTGGCAATCGTTGAAATATTGCAGCAAACACAGTACAATACATGTCCCGCATATATGGTGTGGATGCGGGTTAGGAGAGAAAAGATGGCGGGGGCGGACATTGTTGCAAGCATACATCACATATCATGTTTGACATCATTGTTCGAAATCATGGATGACGATAATCTCGATAAAGCCTGATTGACTCAACATTTACGCAACATAGGAGTGCTTTTGCCAAAAATTTACATGTTATGATAATACAACCTTGATCTACAAACATTTGCTGAAATAATGCAACAGGATTTGTTGTTGAAGAACCCGTCTTATTTGCTTTGAGATATACCATATTTGGCCGCTTTTCTAACAATGGTAGCAGCATCCACCTTCAATTCCTTTGCCATTTGGCGGGTAGTTCGGTATTGGGAATAAGCTTTCTGTAAAATCTGTTTTTCCACACTTTCCACTGCATCCCGCAATGGAATTATGCCAGAAACCGATACCTTGGATTTATTATCTTGAAGTGCTTCTATTAAACAGGAAGGTAGATCATCAAGGGTCGGAATATTATCGAGACTGACAACCACCAGTCTCTCAATAGTATTCTCCAGCTCTCTGACATTACCAGGCCAGTTGTATTTCATAAAAACGTCAACCAATTTTGGAGAGATTTTTTTATTCAAATTATACTGGCGGTTAAACAACTGCGTGAAGTGTATGGCAAGTGGTGTAATATCTTCCTTCCTGTCCCGCAGGGGAGGAACATTAACCGATACTACATTCACCCGATAATAAAGATCCTCACGGAATTCCTTTTGTTCGATCATCTCCTCAAGATTCCTATTGGTAGCAGTAATAATGCGGTTATTTACTTTAATAGGTTTTTCGCCCCCTATTCGAAAGACTTCTTTATTTTGCAATACCCGAAGGAGTTTAACCTGCAGGTGATAAGGAAGGTCCCCGATCTCGTCCAGGAACAAGGTTCCGCCGTTAGCCAGTTCAAAATAACCTGCCTTACCTTGCTTTTTGGCACCTGTGAATGCCCCGGATTCATATCCGAATAACTCTGATTCCAAAAGGTTATCCGGAATTGCCCCGCAATTTATCTTGATAAACGGCCGGTCTTTACGGGAACTATTCTTATGAATGGCCTCGGCAATAAGTTCCTTGCCGGTGCCTGTCTCACCAGTTATCAAAACAGTTGAGTTTACCTGTGCCAGCCTGACAACCATATCCATTAGATACCTCATCTTCTTTGACTTAAGCACCAGTCTATCCATGCCCGAGTACTGTGAACGAAGGGAACGCAGCTGGCTTTCATAGTGCTGGCTCAAACCCTGGGCCTGGTCCAGCTGCTGTTTTAGAATGCTAAGTTCAGTAATATCACGAACATTACAGACTACCCTGAATATTTTACCCTTATCGTCGAATACCGGGACTCCAGTTGACAGAGTAATATGGTTATTTCTAGTTTCTTGCACTAGAGTTTCTATTTTCTTTGTTTTCAATACCATAGCCGAGACTGATTCGGAAACAACCCCTTCTCCGGTCAATTCGTATACGTCTCTTCCGATGCATTCACTGGCTTTTACCCCGGTCAGTTTTTCAAAGGCCCTGTTAAGCCGCAAGGTAATTCCATTTCCATCGGTTATATAGAGCCCATCGAAAAAAGATTCAATAACAGCATCCATTTCCTTGTTTAATTCTTTAACATAATCCAACTCCAACGATATTTTGTTTAGCTCAGACATATCCTGGAGAACAGCTACTGCACCGATAACCTTGCCATTCTTTTTAATAGGGGTACGATTGGATAGAAATAAGCGATTATTTAGTATTACATCCTGCAAAGGCTGCTCATTAGCCGTGAGGATAGTATCAATAAGACCACTGGAAGGAAATATATCCACTACATTTCTTCCCATTACTTCATAAGCCTGCTTACCCAGTAATTTTTCTGCTGATTTGTTAAAAACCCTGATTTTTCCCTGCTCATCAACCGAGACAATCAGGTTGTGGGTTGAATCGATGATGGTGGCAAGTTCACTGGAAATATTATGGTATGAATCAAAAAAAGCCCTGGCTATATCTGTTTGAGATGCCATACCGACAATGAGTCCATTTCTATCAATAATCGGAAGAATACTCACTTTGGTGTACGGAACATCCTCAAAATTATCATCCGGATGTCCGGCCAGAACATCCCGGGTCATTATCTCTTCAACTTTCGTTTCCATCCCTATGCCATGAGTTAGCACCTTGAAGAATTTATTCTTGGTTAGAAGCCCTATTACTCTGTTGTTTCTATCTACTACGGGAGCACCGTCTATCTTTTTTTCTATAAATATTTCTGCTGCTTTGGCAAGTGTTTCATGGGGTTTTAATACCAAGGGATTAGGGGTCATGATTTCTCTGAGTTTCATATATCCACCTCCGTTTTCGGGCGTTGTGAGCTATAAGCGTTAGGCCTTGAGGTTCTTGCGGCTTGGTGAAATGTTCACCTGTTTGTTTCAACATCGAAGCTTGTACTTTAATAATATATGTATAAAATCTGTGAGCCACTACAGATTCTGTTCCATATTTTGCAGGAATATCTTCGAATTGCTATTCCTTCATATAGGGAACAGGTGTAGGTTGATGAGACTATACTACGTCGGCAAGAATTGTAAGCTTAGTTTATCCGCCGTGCAATGGCAAGTTCTATAAAAAAATATGGGTGATGATAAGTCGGTTATTATGATTCTACAGCCATAATACCCTGGGAAATCCTTTGGGAAGTGTTGCAGATGAGCAACGTATCCAGGAACAATGGGAAAAACAAACCATATTAAACCATTATAAGAAAGGCTTTATATTACGATATCTGGACGCGTTTCGACCCTGAAGCTACTGGATTTGATTACGCTAATCAACCGTTATCCAACCAGAACATTATTAGTAACGGCCGAAATTGAGCGAACCGTTTTTTTATAACCTACTATCCATAATTGTGAATGTCAACTGCAAAACAACCGTTATCAAATGCTATCCTGAAACAGCAAAAAAGTCTCAAGCAGTATAATGTATCCAAGTTTATTAGGTTAACTAATCAGATTGAGGGGGATATTCCTGATTATTTATGTTCATACTTTACTGCTTGAGACTGAGGGGGAATATAGTATAGGGATTATGTAATATAATTAACTATGCTATCTAACCATGCAAATATTGTGCCAGGCACCGATTGGTTAATCCTTATTGTTAATTATATATGGAAATTGTTTCAGGTAATTAGAATGAAGTGTTTGTTGAATATTTCAAAAGTGTGCTCTGTTATACCCAAAATTTGATAAGGGTGCTTAGAATACTTTGTGCTGATTTTCATGAATATCATTAGCGTAATAGAGGTATTTCTGTTGCTAAAGGTGAATTTCAAAAAAAAAGGAATATAATAAGGGAATTTGGAGATTTTCTTGATCCGAAAAGGTGAAGTTGCATATCCATTCGAAATATTTTTAAAAGCTTGCCATAAAATTTGTTGTTATGTCTGCTGACGGGGAGGAATACCATTTGCAAGAACCAATGAATGAAGCCGAAAATATGGTTATACAGTCATTCCATGAAACATTAGAAAATGAAGAATTGTTTTCAAAGATCAT
>CAZBKS010000133.1:0-6092 GCA_964492475.1 uncultured Syntrophomonas sp.
TCAGCCAGTGTTCGGGCCGCCTCTAAATCATCGGCTTCGTTACCCAGCCCTACCATGATAGAGAAATATAAATCATCACCCTGCAAAACATGCAGGCCAGCGCCGGCCTGCAGCCCGCTGCCGCCCCAGAAGGCTTTATCGCCCAGACCATCAATCTGTTGCACGGTCTCTAGTAAGGCTATAGAATCATCATATAGTTTCCCGGCAGTATAGCCACTGCTTTGCATGGCATCAGTAAATGCTTTCGTCTGATGTAGAGATAACTGTACAAATCTTACCTGGGTACCTTCTGCCAGTGGGGAATAGAAACATACCGTTCCCACCGGACTCTCAGTAATATCTGGATCTCCCACTGCCTCGCCCAGTATTGCTTCAGCATCTGCTTGAGATACCAGGTCAGAAGGGTTAAATAATTTGTTTTGCTCGATGACCTTTTGAGCAGTGTTTTGAGCATCGGTATTGCCTTCTCCACAACCATTGATAATAACCAGGAATCCCAGCATCAGTACCAGGATAAGTAGTCTTTTTTTCATATTGAAACGCCTCCTAATAGTGTTTAAGGGTAAAAATATCCAATATATACATATTCTTTAAAGTTTCTCATATTCCTCTTGGAAGCAGTGAGGAGATTCTGTAATTTAGATATAATATAAAGGCGGCAGAGAATGTATTCCTCAAATACAGTGTTATGGCTGGAAAGGGGCGCAAGGGTAGGCATGGAGAAACCTGCAGATACATTATCTACAGCACTGTAAATAATGGCTTGCTCTGTTAAAATATATTTGGATAGGGAATAGCCCTGAATGCCTTATTAAAAAAATATAGAAACATATTGAAATGAAAATGTAAAAAATATACAATAATGGAAAAACAATAGTGTCGAGGAGGATGATATTATGGCCGATATTAAATTCGAAATAACCAGAGCTATGGGTGTATTATCAGAGGGGTCAAAAGGATGGCAGAAAGAAATAAATCTGGTGAGCTGGAATAACCGCAGCCCCAAAATAGATATTCGTGATTGGGGGCCAGAGCACGAAAAGATAGGAAAGGGCATAACACTTAATAAAGCGGAACTGATCAAGCTGAAAGAACTTCTGCAGGATATGGACCTGCATTTTCTGGAAGGGTAAATTACACTATAGCTATACCAGGAAATTGGTTTAAGCTTTAACACACACTTGCAGCATTAACATCATTATCATTCATAAAGATATTCTTCCAGGCAGCGGTATATGCTTACATATGGGTATTAGCTTAACGGCTCCGACTTCTGAATTACAAGGCGGCAGCTGGACAAAATGCAGTAGCCTGCATCAAGCCAGGTTAGCTCCTGTAAACTGGCTGTTATAGAGGTCTGCATAGAACCCTCCTTGCGCCAGCAGTTCCGCATGACGTCCCTGTTCTATAATGGAACCATGGTTCATAACCAGTATCAGGTCTGCTTCTCTAATGGTTGAAAGCCGGTGGGCGATGACAAAACTGGTTCGTCCTTTCATCAAAGTGCCCATAGCCTTCTGAATCAGCACTTCGGTTCGAGTATCCACGTTGCTGGTAGCTTCATCAAGTATCAGGATAGCCGGGTCAGCCAGTATGGCCCGGGCGATAGTCAGCAGCTGTTTCTGCCCCTGGGATATATTGGAGGCTTCTTCATTCAAGATAGTATCATAGCCCTCGGGCAGGGTTATTATGAAATGATGGGCGTGGGCTGCTTGGGCTGCATCGATTATTTCTTCCTCGGTAGTTCCTTCCCGGCCGTAGGCGATATTATCCCGGATGCTCCCATTGAAGAGCCAGGTATCCTGCAGTACCATACCGAACATGGTACGTAGATTGCCTCGATTCATGTCTCTGATATCTATTCCATCTATTGTAATGCGGCCCTCCTGCACTTCATAGAAGCGCATGATCAAGTTGACCAGGGTAGTTTTCCCTGCTCCGGTAGGGCCTACGATGGCAACAGTCTGGCCTTCCCTGATGTTGATGGTAAGGTCTTCGATAAGAGGAACATCCTCCTGGTAGCTGAACCGGACATGTTCAAATTTAACCTGGCCCTGGGGAAAGGGAATCACCTTAGGGCTTTCATGCTCCGGTATTTCCTCGGCTTCATCCATGATTTCAAAAACCCTTTCCGCGGAAGCGACTGTAGACTGTAGGATGTTGGCTATATTGGCCACCTGAATGATGGGGTGGGTAAACTGCCTGATATACTGTATAAATGCCTGAATATCACCAATCTGAATAACCCTCCGGGCTACCATAACGCCGCCGATAATACATACCAAAACATAGCCTATATTATTGACGAAGTTCAACGCCGGGAAGATGATACCGGACATGAATTGAGCTTTCCATCCTACCCCGTACAACCGGGAATTGATTGCCTTGAACTTTTCTATCGAGTCCTTCTCATGGCCAAACGCCTTGACAATTTTATGCCCGGAATACATTTCCTCCACATGACCGTTTAATTCACCCAGGCATCTCTGCTGCTGCACAAAATACCGCTGCGAGTATTTGGTAATGATTCCAGTAATGAGCACGCTGACGGGTAGAGACACCAATGCAATCAGGGTCAAAAGTGGACTGATACTCAGCATCATAATTAATATACCGACAATTGAAACGAATGATGTGATCAGTTGAGTCAGGCTCTGCTGCAGGGTATTAGCTATATTATCCATATCGTTGGTTACCCGGCTCAGGATTTCACCATGGGTACGCTGATCGAAATACCTGAGGGGGAGGTGATCAAGTTTATTTTTTACGTCGTTGCGCATCCGGTAAACAGTTTCCTGGGACACGGTAGACATTACATACGCCATAATGTAGCTGAAAATGGCACTTGCAAGATAAAGACCAATCAACAGCAGCAGAACCCTGCCAATATATTCCATGTCAAAGCCTGGAATAGCCTGGCTCCTAAGTTGGTTGATATAGGTTGCCGGCATATTGTTTTGGATGGCAGAATTCAACTTTGATAAATAATCATGTTTGGCCAGAATCCCTTCACCCAATTTGGTAGTAGCCATCCCCATAATCTTTGGTCCGACGATGGAGAAAAGGGTGCTGCCGACAGCCAGACAAAACACCACGATGAAGCGGGACTTTTCCGGACTCAGGTATTGGACCAATCTCTTCAAGGTTCCGGTAAAATCCCGGGCTTTTTCGGCCGGCATCCCTGCCGGTGGGCCACCCATAGGGCCCCGGCGAGGCAGGGTATGAGATTTTGATTGGCTTTGCTGATTCATATTCATAATCTATGCAATCTCCTCTTGTGATAACTGGGAGGATACGATTTCATAATACACCTGGTTGGTTTCCAGGAGTTCCTTGTGTCTGCCAATTCCAGCTATATGACCTTCATCCAGAACGATAATTTGATCAGCATCCATGACCGTGCTCACCCTCTGGGCTACAATAATAAGGGTAGCGTTGACGATTTCGTTTTTCAGTGCAGCTCGGAGCCGGGCATCGGTCTTGAAATCAAGGGCTGAAAAACTATCATCCAGGATATAAATACCAGGTTTTCGAATCAGAGCTCTGGCGATGGAAAGACGCTGTTTCTGTCCACCCGATAAATTTGTTCCACATTGAGCAATAATTGACCCGTAGCCATCCTGCATGGCGTTGATAAACTCACTGGCCTGGGCAATGCCAGCAGCATGCTCAATCTCATGAGCGGAAGCATCAACTTTACCGTAACGAATGTTATCGGCAATGGTCCCACTGAAAAGAACGGGTGTCTGCGGTACAAAGCCCATTTTGGCGCGGAGTTCCTGCTGGCTCATGTCCCGTACATCCACACCGTCCACCAGGACACTGCCACTGGTCACATCATAAAACCGGGGGATTAGGTTGATAAGGGTCGATTTGCCCGAGCCAGTGCCGCCGATGATAGCGGTCACCTCTCCCGGCCAGGCTTTAAAAGATATATGGCTGATGGCGGGGTTTTCTGCCCCGGGATAGAAGAAGGTCACATCCTTGAATTCTATATAGCCCCTCGGCTCATGAGAAGGTTTAGTATCTTCCGGGTCCACGATGGTCGGTTCAATATCCAGCACCTCATTAATGCGCAGGGCCGATGCCTGAGCCCGGGGCACCATAACAAACATGATTGTAACCATGATAATGGAAAACATTATCTGCATCGCATATTGTATAAAGGCCATCATATCCCCGATCTGCATGTTGTTTTGAGCAATACGAAGTCCCCCAAACCATATTATGGCAATAGATGTCAAGTTCATGAAAATCATCATTACAGGCTGCATAGAGGCCATGATTTTGTTGACCCGGATAGCTGTATCAGCCAGATCGCGGTTGGCTTGATCGAAGCGTACGGTTTCTTTTTCAAGACGGTTAAAGGCACGTATTACTCTTATGCCAGTGAGATTTTCCCGCAGCACCAGGTTGACCTTATCCAGTTTGATCTGCATGGCTTTAAACAAGGGTACGATATAAGTTGCGATGCCGCCGATGAAGGCCATCATCAAGGGAAGCACTACGAGCAGAATCAAGGTGAGGTGGCTGTCCCTGGTATAAGCCATGATGATACCCCCGATGCACATAATCGGGGCATTGACCATGAAGCGCAGCCCGACTACCAGAAGGTTCTGCACCTGGGTAATGTCATTGGTAGTTCGGTTAATAAGTGAAGCAGTTCCGATTTTATCAAATTCATGCAGAGAATAGTTTTCTACCCGGGAGAATACTTTATCCCGGGTATCTCGTCCAAAACTCATGCCTATAATTGATGAAAGATAACTGCCCATGACGGAACATAGGCTGCTGATCAGAGCCACCACGAGCATGTAGCTCCCAAACCTCCAGACATAGCCGGTATCGCCCTTCATCATGCCGTTGTTAACCACTTCTGACATAAGGGTGGGAAGATACAGTTCGGCCAGAGATTGGGCACAAAGAAATACAATTACCCAGAACAAAATCCAGGCGTATGGTTTTAAGCCGCTGAATAATTTAAGCATAAAAGATTATCTCCAATAAATCTTCTTGTCTGATATAAAAGAACTTTTACGTGATGCCTTTGAGAATTATCTGAATTTTTTGCAGCATCTCATCAAGCTCTTTAAGTTCGTTTTCCGGCAGTTCGCTTAATTTTTCTGTAAATTTATGTTTTATTTCTGCTTTCAATTCGTTATAAGTTTTCAAACCTTCTTCTGTAATATCTATCAGCACTATCCGCCGATCGTTTTCATCAGTCTTTCTTACTGCCCACCCGGCCTCTATAAGCTTATAAATCAAAGGGGTGAGCTGCTGTTTGGATATGGTCATTTTATTAGCCAGTTCGGTCATGGGCAAAGGCCCTTTGAGGGCTAAAAAGGATATGGCATGGAACTGTGCATGGCTTAACTTGAGCCGCGTAATTTGCTCCGCCGGTCGCAAGTAGCTTTGACGCATATAGTTCAGCAAAAACATGAAGTCGTCAACAACCTTTTCTAAATCAATCATATTCACACCTGCTCGTAAAAAATCATAATTACTTAGATAAGTATAAATGTTCAGGACACAATAGTAAACAATAATTTACTGTTAAGGGTTATTTACTAAATTGGAAAAGACAGGGAAAGCTTCATAAATGCTAAAGAAAAATGAAGCCATGTGAGTTTCGATATTCGAACCATGTATACTCGGAGGTTTAAGAAAAGGTAACTAATTCTGGAATAGGCAGTATATCCTTTAAGCAAGACAGGGTGAATAAAAGAGAAAGCCAGAAGTAACAGCCTGTATGTTGACAGTCCTGAATTATCAATATATAATACAAGTACATAGTGTGTAAAAAATAAATATAACATAATATCTGCATAATGTCAATGGCTTTTATATTTAAATTTTTGTGGAGAATTATTTTTCCCAAGGAGGCTAATGTAATGAACCTGTTGGATATCCAACGCTCTATGGGGAGACAGCTTAACATCAGCGAGGTACTCAAAACTAACCAGGAGTCAGAAAAATATGGCTTGATGTTAACTGCCGGCCAGGCCCAGGAGATTATTGAATCCAGAAACCGGGCTATTCAAAGCCATGGGCGTCTTGAACTGGGTATAGAAGCAGCCCGGAAAATCATAGCC
>CAZBKS010000134.1:0-6089 GCA_964492475.1 uncultured Syntrophomonas sp.
AATAATATAAGCTAAATTCTTTTTTAAAGCACCAACGGCAGCATTATTCTTCTTCCCCTGCTAAATGCAGCTATTTCTCGATAACCCGCTGCCCAGGCCAGATGGGCTGCTTCTCTTATTCCTGCTCCGACTTCTGAAGGGTGATGGGCATCAGATGAGAGAGTAATAGGAATTTTCATTCCCGCCATTATTTCCATAATTTCCCGGGCGGGATACATCTCGGCTACTGGTTTTCTCAAACCAGCACTGTTAATCTCCACAGTGAGCTCTGCCTTTTTAATACTATTTAAAACGTCCTTTATATAGTAGCTTATATTATGATTAATTGGTCTATGCCCCCATTTTTTAATCAAATCGATATGCCCGATAATCGTGAACAAACCCGATTTAACGGAACTGTTAACCAGTTCATAATAACGTTGATAAATCTCATCAATATCCATCCGGTCAAATTTATATCGGTAATCGGGATGATCAAAAGCCCAGCCATTTATATAATGGACAGAGCCTATAATATAATCATAGGGATAACGGGCCAGTATCTGTCTTATCAGATTTTCACGCCCTTCCCAATAGTCTACTTCAAGTCCGATTTTAACCGTAATATCATCATTCTTCTGCTGGATACGTTCCAGTAAATTAAAATCGATTTTACTGCTGTATTCATCATGCTCGATAAAACCTATCTCTATAAGCTGTCGTCTGCGGGCAGTATTTATGAACTGCTCAATCCAGGTCCATGAATAATCGTATTCCCCATGGGCTGCAGCATGGATATGGTAGTCAAGCAGCATTAATATATCCCCCTAAAAAATTTATTAAACGTAACAGGATAACCCACCATCAACCATGAAAATATTTCCTGTAAGCCAGGCCGAATCCTCACTGGCAAAAAACAGCAGAATTCCTTTCATATCTTGTGGATAACCAACCCTTTTCATCGGAAACAGTTTATTCAGCTGATCAAGTTTCCCGGCCGCCTCAATCCGCTGCATTTCTTCCTCCATCATGTCCGTAACAATATGAGATGGGCACAGGCAGTTGACTCTAATATCTGGTCCCAATTCGGCTGCCAGAGCCCGGGTTAACTGGACCACCCCGCCCTTCATAGCACAATAAGCACTTACTTTCCTGCCTCCCAGCACCCCGAGTATAGATGAAATGTTAATAATACTTCCTCCCCCGTTTTCTTTCATCAGCGGGACCATATACTGGGAAACCAGAAACACGCTGCGCAGATCAACCTGATATAAGCGATCCAGATCCTCCACGGTAGTATCCAAAAATGATTTAAACAGAGCAGACCCTGCGTTGTTAACCAATATATCCAATTGGCCATATTCTTCTCGAATGACATCCCTCAACTTCTCGATATCTTCCATACGGGTAACATCGGTTGAACAGACCATTGCCTTTCCACCTGCGCTGGTAATTTCAGCTGCTGTTTCTTCCAGAGGTTCTATACGCCGCCCGGCAACAATGCTGATGCCTCCTTCTGATGCAATTACCTGCGCCGCAGCTTTTCCAATCCCTGTACCCCCACCTGTAATCAATGCTATTTTCCCCTCTAATTTCATCCCATTCCCCTCTTTCTCTTTTCCCGGCAGTTAATTATTACTGCTTCTTTTTTCCTTCATTCAAGAACTCAGACATCCTTCTAATCATTTCGTCACTGCCTACAAAGTTTCTAAAACCCCAGATTTGAGTTCGTATGGCTGCTTCGGTATCCATACCAGGTATCCGATTGGTTTGATCTTTATTAGCTTTCAGGGCATTTCGATCAAACGACGCTATTTTCTCGGCCAACTTCCTGGCTTCATCCAGATAACATTCGATTGGATAAACATAGTTGGCCAGACCCATTTCCCTGGCTTCCCCGGCACCATAAATTCTTCCCGTCATAGTTACTTCTTTGGCCCTTCCCATTCCGATAATTTTCCACAGGGGATCATTTAAAGGGGTTAAAGCCCATCGTATTTCGGCCTGACCCACTTTAGCAGTTTCCGAAAATACCCTGATATCAGCTAAAACCATGAGATCAAAGCCAGCCGCTATAGCAGGTCCGCTAACAGCAGCTATGACCGGCATGGGATAACGCAGAACGCTTAAGAACGCTCTTTCAATTATATCAACCTTTTGCATTTTACCCTGCCCCAAATCCATCACCGTGTTCATATCGAAGCCGGCACAGAATACTTCATCGCTGCCAGTAAGCACCACTGCATTCACTTCAGTATCCTGTTCCAGGTCAGCAAATGCATTCCCTATTGATTCCAACAGGGCCAGATTTAAAGCATTTTTTAGCTCAGGACGGTCAATCTTAACTACTGCGATATTACCATCCTTTTCTATCCGCAGGTTTTTGTACTTCATGTAAATCCCCCTTTATTACTAATTTAAAAATAGCTAGATAATAGTCATAAGCTCAAAGTTTGAGCATCCAGAAAAATTAAAAATTCAGCCTGCTAAGAAACAGGTCCTGGAAGCCGGTCCGTTCAGCCAGCTCTATATGCTTGACTCGATCCTTGAGAAGTTTAGCTCTTTCCCATACATGACAGGACAACAATACCTCCGCCACGCCCTGACCGGCAGCATTACCTGCGTTTTTGACAGCAGCCGTTGGTACCGGCGGCAGCATCCCAATCCTCAATGCACTGGCCGGGTTAATGTAGTTGCCAAAAGATCCAGCCAGGTATATGTAATCAAGGTCGTGATACTCGATCCCGGCCTCATCCAACAAAACATCAATGGCGGAACGTATTGCCGCCTTGGCCAGTTGTATCTGCCTGATGTCTTCCTGGTTGATAAAAATTCTCAACCCGCTGCTTGTTTCTTCCCCCGTCAGCAAGACTATCTCGTCTCCGCGAGTACCACTCTCAGCCATATTCTGCTTTAGATCATGAGTGTTTACTACACCATTACTGTCAATAAGTCCCTTTTCCAAAAGACAGGCAACCAGGTCTATAACCGCTGAACCGCATAGTCCTCGTGGCAAGCTATGGCCCAGGACATTGAATCGGAGCTGTCCATCCTCACCTAGATAAACCCGGTCGATGGCACCTTCGCCAGCTCTTATGCCGCAGCTGATTCCGCCGCCTTCAAAAGCGGGACCAGCGGCAGCCGAAGCAGCCCACATCAGTCCCTTTTTAATGAGTACTATTTCCCCATTTGTACCAATATCTACCAATAGATAGGTGTACTCCTCATTTTCGGGAATACTCAGTAATGCCGCAACAGTATCTGCTCCAACAAAACTGCCTATTTGAGGCAGTATATAACATTCTGCCTCTGGTGCAGACTTGAGTCCTAACTGCCAGGCCGAACAGCAAATCTCGTCATTAAATACCCCCACATAGGGTGCAGCTGCAAAACCGGCCGGACTTAAACCCAGGAAGAAGTGGAGCATGACCGGATTGCCAGCCACACTAAAAGCGCATACGTTCTGCGCCTTAATCCCAGTTTCATCCATCAATTCTTCAATACATATATTGACACTGTTAATAAGTACCTGATGCAGGGTTTTTAGGCCATCATCGTTCCCCAGGCAATAACTCAGACGAGAAATTATATCAGCTCCATAAGTCTTCTGCAGGTTACTCCTGCTGATCATGGCAGCTGCTTCTCTTTTCTGTAGATCCAGCAGTGCAGCAAAAACAGTAGTAGTACCAATATCAAGAGCAATTCCAAAAGCTCTGAATTGTTTAGGGCCAATATACTTGATTCTATTCCCTGGATATACTAAAGCATTAAGCTCCAGAGCAGGTCGTCCTGTTCGATCCAACCTGAACAAAAGCGAAAGATTGTCCATACTCAATTCCAGGCTATAGGTTGCCAGTGCTTTTCTCAATCGGTGGTGAAGTGACACTGGGTTTTCCTTGTCTATACCCGGTATAAAAAACTGCTTGGATTCTATGAGGGGAATCTCTTGCGATGAATGCTTCAAACATGGATGTATATCCTTATTCTTTAACTCCCGGCCAGCACTGTCGATATATACCTTTAATGCAGCATTGACATTACAATAGCATGCCAGTCTGAATCCCTCTCTAATTTCTTCCGGCAGCAGGTGCTCTCTTTCTCCATCAGAAATAGGATTGGTCTCGCCTTCAACTCGCACCTTGCACTTACCGCAAATACCATTGCCAGCACACATACCACCTATATCCAGGCTGCTGTCAGCCAGGCAATCCCATAATCTTTTCCCGGCGAAGGTCCATAAAACATGCTCTTTCCCGTCAGCTGTTATAACCCTTATCTTTACCTGTTCCTTCATAAGCAAATCACCTGCAGTCATTTATTATTATGCGTTCTGAATGAGCGTAAATATTAAACCTCTCGCCCCGGGCAAATCCAATCAGAGTTATGCCCGTATCCTCAGCCTTCTTTCGTGCTAAATCTGTTACCGCAGCCCTGGATACGACGATTTCCGCACCCATAACACAGACTTTTTCCATTATCTCATTACTTATCCTGCCGCTGCTGAGAAAGATCTTACTGCTGCCATCCACACCGTTCTTTAAACAGTAGCCGTATAACTTATCTACCGCATTATGCCGGCCTATATCTTCACGGCTTACCATCAGCTTTTTACCATCACTCAGGCTCATAATATGAACTCCACCGGTTTGTTTATGAATATTCGATACATCCAGGTGCTGCTTCATAAGTTTAGCAATATCCCGAACATCAACCTGGATTGCGGCTGCAGAGTTTTCACAACTCCGTAAATCCTCTTGCTTAACTGCCAATAGGTTAACCGATACCCTATCATCTTCAATACACAAATTACGAATATCCTTTACGGAATTAATCATATTATCAAAAGCTAAAGAGCCAATAACCAACTCATCAACATTTATGGGGGAGCAGTATATTTTTTTATAAAACTGCTCGTTAACAAATATATCTAGACCTACCTCTACAATCATAGGATCGTCTATTTCTATCAGTCCTGGTCCTGGTGAATAACGTCTAACAAGTCTGAATATTACTGCCTTATCCAAAGCCTTCCCCCCTGGCGTCTGTATTTGAATAGTATCTGCCTTATTAGTATCTACCAATCAAAAAAGGCGGCAATTGCCGCCTCAGGCCGATGACATAAGGGAATCTCTGCCTTATTTCAAAAAGCCCCTTACAGAGCTGCAATTTAGTGTTCGCGATAGCCCTCACTTAACAAAAAAGCCCGCTCAATCAACGTACTCAGGTACGCTTCAATCACGGGCCTCTTTATTCTTACGAACATAGCGAGACCAAACTGCATCCTTAATTGTGCCGCAATTATAATGGAGGCACATCGGTTGCCCCGCTAACGGGGTGGTCCTTCATGCCTTGATTTTCGCTTCTGTCATCGGCCTGACACTAACATTGACTATTTAGTTTCTGCCATCAGGGTAAAAGCAAAAACAAATGCCCATATTATTGCTGCAAGCAGTGCTATGGTTGCAGTACCCCAACCATGTCCCGCCGTAATTGCAGAATTTCCAATGCTGTACAAAACGTTAAATCCGATCAAACCTAAACCGGTAAGGATAAAAATCGTCTTTTTAAATCCGCCTGAAAGCTTGAAGCTCTTCGCCCAACCACAAAATTTCAAAAAAATAAAAATCGCTAATAAAACCATCAAGAATGTAATTAGCGGGTTTGAAAATATACCTCCACCGCTGGCGCCATGAGCAGCTTCTGATCCAAATGCTAACACCTTTTCACCCCCTCTTCCATGTACATTAATTATTGTATTACTTTATTTTTTCGAAAACAAGCCAATATGATCTCTACAAAACATAAATAAAAACTCGAAATCAACTTTCCTGCTTTCAACACTATTTTTGTAAAATATTCTCTAATAATTTCTTTTTTCCTGCTCAGCGAACGATTATTTTTTAAAAAACCTCCAAACTTTGTAACTTTACTTCTTTTGTTAATTTTACTATAATAAGTAGGCAAATTGTAATTAAAGTAAGTAAGTCAGATAGTCGCAGGTATTTATTATCTGAGGAAAGTCGGAGCTCCGCAGGGCAAGGTGCTGGATAACGTCCAGTGGGGGCGACCCCAAGGCAAGTGCCACAGAAACAAACCGCCCGGCAATCAAT
>CAZBKS010000135.1:0-6060 GCA_964492475.1 uncultured Syntrophomonas sp.
TGGGCCGATATAGCATTGAAGAAAAGGCCCAGGCTTTTCACATTGTTGAAATACTGGGTTTAAATGACCAGGTTTACCAGAGATGCGACCAGTTAAGCGGTGGTCAAAAACAGCGAGTCGGGATTGCCCGGGCCTTGGTGCAGCATCCTAAATTAATTCTATGCGATGAACCGATTGCTTCTTTAGATCCTAATTCCTCAAAGGTTATTATGGATCACATGCAGAGCATATCTGCCAAAATGAGAATTACCGTCGTTGTCAATCTGCACCAGGTGCATGTAGCTTTGAAATATTCTGATCGCATCATCGGTATAAAACAGGGAAAAGTGGTCTTTGATGGTGCACCGCAAAACCTGTCCCATGGACAGATCCGGGATATATATGGTTCAGAGTCCCAGGAATTGATCTTTGATGCAGGAGAAAGACATGCAGGCTGATATTTTTTGCCGAAGAAGGTACCAGAGTCTGGTTTTCTTTTCGGTGCTGTTGATTCTAAGCATCGGCTCAATCATTATTACTGAGTATGATGTAGCGAAAGGATTTACCAGTATTTTTAAAGCAGTAATCTGGGCGGTTTCTAATTTCTATCCTGATTATTCGGCGTTAACCAGGCTGCCAGGCATACTGAGCAAACTGCGGGAAACGGTATTGATGTCTATCGCAGCCACAACAGCAGCGGCGATTTTTGCTTTTCTGCTGGCTTTGGCCGGTTCACGAACTACGAGAATAAGCCGTATCATAAGCGTTATTAGTCGGGGTATAGCTTCGATTTTTCGCAATATACCCCTGGTGGCCTGGGCCATGGTCTTAATGATAGCCTTCAGCCAGAGTCCATTGACCGGATACCTGGCCTTGTTTTGCGGTTCACTTGGATTTCTGACCCGGGCCTTTACTGAAACCATCGATGAAGTAAGCAGTCATTCAGTCGAGGCACTGGCAGCAACCGGTGCTAATTACCTGCACATCATTTTCCAGGCAGTTGTGCCATCCAGTATGCCCTTGATGATCAGCTGGCTATTATACATGGTTGAGACAAACATTCGTGACGCAACACTGGTAGGTATGCTTACCGGTACAGGAATTGGCTTCGCCTTTGATTTATATTACAAGAGCTTGAATTACCATGCGGCCAGCCTGGTTGTCCTGCTTATCATCATTACGGTTATTACTATAGAATTTTTATCAAATACTATCAGAAGGGTGATTTTGTAATGCAGATGGAACAATCCCTAATAGAACAAGTGCAGTTACGCGGCCCTGGAATACTGGATAATGCGAAATACCTAACCATTAAACCCATCACCCGTGCTTCAATAGTTATGCAGGCAATTTTGCTGATTCTATCAGTGTTGACTATATATGCTTTACTGACTATGGATTATAAGAGCGTTGATATCCTTAACGGCTTTATCGCTACTTTCAATAATTTTAAAACCATGTTTCTACATCCTGGCTCCAGCCATTTTAGCTGGTGGTATGCCTTGTACGCAGTTGTCATCACTTTGGGGATGGCCTTCCTAACCACCTTATTGGGTGGTTTGATCGCTTTATTCCTGGGACTGCTGGCCGCCGAAAATCTATGCAGTAAAACCCTGACCAATATAATTAAAGGGATTATTGCGTTTATCCGTGCCGTACCAACCATCCTATGGGTTTTAATTTTTGCGGTAGCTGCAGGACTGGGCAGTGCTGCGGCAGTGATAGGCATGACATTTCATTCCGTCAGCTATTTAACCAAGGCCTATGCAGAGTCCTTTGAAGATCTGGACAAAAGTGTAATTGAAGCTTTAAAGGCCAGCGGTGCCAATTGGTGGCAGATAGTATTCCAAGCGGTGATACCGTCCTCAATTAGCTTTTTGCTATCCTGGACTTTCCTGCGTTTTGAGATCAATTTTGGCAATGCCGTAGCTATGGGAGCTGCAGCTGGAGCAGCCGGGATTGGCTTTGATCTTTTTATGGCCAGCGAATTCTATTTTAACATGCATGAAGTTGGACTTATTACCTACATAATTATAGCTGTGGCATTCATTTTAGAGATGCTCTCCACCGCTATGAAAGGCAGACTGCAAAAAACATCTTGACTATGATTGCTTAGTACATTTTTATAATTGATTAGGATGACCTGGGAGAATGACCGAAAGGGACACGGATTTATAGTAAAAGGAAGGAATGTTTATGGGAATAAGAAAAGCTCAGCCAGGGGATGGAAATACCATTAGCGCATTACTCGATCAATTGGGTTATCCCTCGACCAATTCCTTTATCGAAGATAAAATAGTACAAATTACAAATAGTCCCAACGCACATTTATTAGTTTATGAACATGATGAACAGGTGGTCGCTCTTGTTTCACTTCAGTTCATTCCCCAGATCGCACTTGAAGGGGATTTTGCCAGAATCAGTTATTTGGTTGTTGATAGCAGCTATCGTAGTCAAGGTATCGGACATGAAATTCTGGAATATTGCACTAAATTAGCCCGGGAGAGGAAGTGCGACCGGATGGAAGTGCATAGCCACGCTCGAAGAACCGAAGCCCACAGGTTTTATGAGGCAGAAAAGTTTAAAGAATCACCAAAATATCTAATTAAGATGTTGGTTTAGAATACGAAGGAGTTTCCTCTGATCTGATAAGACGAAGCTTCCGTACATTTTCATTATATGTACCGATGAACTCGAAACAAAGGCGCCAAGGGCAGAACAAACCTGAAATGAGGTGAATCATTTATGGAAAAAGACTTTCCCGAGTATATCGATAATATTGCTGCCAGCCTGCAAGATGAGGGAATAGGAAAATTAGCCGCCCGGGTAGGCAGGTTGGGAAAATTCAGAATATCTCACCAGGGTGATTGGCATTTTTATCGCTCAGAAGGATGGCCTTATTATTATTTTTAGGATATATCAATATCCTAGGCAATGGGGATTGCAGCCTTAACCATTGCCAGCCTCATCCAAGCAGCCGTAATACCAAGGCACTATAGAGTTATCACTCTTTGGGTGCAGTTCTATATCCTGGTACCAGGCGTTCATGGATCACCTGGCTGATAAAAAGAGGTAAGCAAATATGAACTATGAGGAAAAGGCTATGTTTGAATTTGCCTATAACCTTGTGCAAAATGCCGGTTATAAACTCAAGCTGGAAAAACAAGCTTGTGCAATTGAGGTTAGCGAAAAAGCATCCCATTCGGATCTGGTTACCAACCACGATTTAATGATAGATGGTTATCTATCGCACGCCATAAAAGAAAGGTATCCCCAACATGCAATTCTTTCCGAAGAAAGCGGTGCTAATGCTGGTTTAGGTCCTGATAATTATAAATGGATTATTGATCCTATTGACGGAACTATAAACTACTATCGATTTAATAAAAATTATGCTATATCAGTGGCATTATATAAAAATGAAGAACCCGTTTTCGGTCTAATTTACGATGTTTGCGAGGAGCGCATGTACAGCGGAAGAAAAGGGGAATGTGCCCGCTGCGGGCAGGATCTTATCACTTACCCGGCTGGAAAACTAAATGAGGCGATCGTGTCTATGAGTTTGCACACCATGATAGAACTGAGTTCTATGGGAATGGATGTTTTTGACTGTCTATCCAGAACTCAAGCCTACCGATATATGGGTTGTGCCTCCCTTGAATTATGCAAAGTCGCATATGGAGAAATTGATTTATACTTATCTTCCAATGTGTATGAATGGGATATATCGGCCGCCCGGGTTATAGTGGAACAACATGGTGGAATTATGATTGCACAGGCCAACAATAATAAATCTCGTACCGGAAAGTTCTTTGTTGCGGCTTATCACTCTCCAAAGCTGTGGGATGAAGTGCTGGGCCTTTTTCCCGGTGATATCAGAAATGCTTATGGATATTAAAGACTGAACCAATATTTATACAAGTGCTAGAATATTATCACAATATTTTCATCTGGTTTACTCCAAGCAAATGATTAATTAATGTTCCTATGTTAAAGTTCTAACAAGACAAGCATAGACTGAAAAATTTAATATGAACTACCCTCATACTCCTACTCCTTTGTCCCTCATCCCCCCGGCTCGAGCCGGGATTCCTTTTGTCTGGCCCCGGGACTGCTTTTCAGCGGAAGATTTGGCTATGTGAATTTATTGATCTAATCAGCTATATCCGGAACAAGCTAGGTTTAACAGGGATAGGAGTACGAAAAGCGGAAGCCAGGCTGCCGCTTTTCGTACTATCAGATTCATTAAAAAGGATCAATATTCAAAAGCATCCAGGGAAATATCCAGGGACGATGTGTCACCGTCGCTGATAATGTCGGCGGCGGTGCACACGTTGGGTACAACGTTACGCAGATAATAACGGGCGGCCTCCACTTTCCCGGCATAGAAATTATAGTCATAGTGTTCGGGCCCGACTTCTTTGGCTCTCTTGGAGGCCAGCAGGGCCTGATCCAGGATAAGACTGCCGCAATAAAGCTGTGCCAAGGCGGTCAATACGCGGTGGGAATAGAGAGGCAGCATACGGACAGCTTTATTCTGACTATATTCCAGCAAAGCCTTTTGGATGGTGCCAAAAGCTGTAAGGGCTTTACCCAGGCAGGCAAATTCCTTGCTAAAGCCCGCGGCATCCTTATTGGCTTGGTAGAAATCCTTTATGCCCTGCATAAACTCTGCAAAAATCGCGCCTTTGTTCATGGTCATTTTCCGTCCCACCAGGTCCATGGATTGGATGAAGTTGGTTCCCTCCCAAATGGAATATATTTTCATATCACGGGCTATCTGAGCCACCGGGTACTCCTCGCAGTAGCCGTAGCCGCCATAGGTCTGGATGGCCTCGCCGATCAGCCACCAGCCTTCATCGCTGGGATAGGCTTTGCACAAAGGCGTAGTTACCTCGATGAGATTTTTAGCTTTTTTCCGTTTTTCCGGATCTGGATCATGATGATTGACATCAAAAGCAAAATATGTCTTGTAGAGCATGGCGCGCATGGCCTCAACGTGAGCTTTGCCCATTAAGAGGGTTCTGCGGATGTCCTCGTGATTGATGATGGTCACCCGGCCGGCTTTGGGCTCGGTCATAAGCCGCCCCTGGATTCTATCCTTGCAATAATCCCGGGCATTATAAAACGCATTGGCGATGCAAGCCAGTGACAAATGGCCGGTTTCCATACGCTCCATGTTCATCATCTCGAACATCTGAGCCATACCTTCACCCTTGCCTTCATTTTCCAGGGGATTGACTCCCAGCAGCCAACCCCGGCAATTGCCGTTTTCTCCGAAGCTAAGGGCGGCGGTTACTGATCCGTGCTGTCCCATCTTGTGCTCCACTCCGGTCAACTCTACATCATTGTTTTCCAGGCTGCCGTCTTCATTAACCCAGTACTTGGGCACCACAAAAAGGGAGATGCCGGACGTCCCTGGACGGGCTCCTTCCACCCGGGCCAAATAGAGATGGACTATGTTTTCTGAAAAATCATTATCACCGGCGGTGATGAAGATCTTCTGCCCCTTGATTTTGAAGATCCCGGGATTGTCAGTGGGATAGGCCTTGGATAATATATCACCTACATCGGAACCGGCGCTGGGCTCGGTCAAGCACATGGTACCGGTCCAGGTGCCCCCCAGCATTTTGTCCAGGAAAATACTTTTTACTTTTTCGTTGGCAAAACTCTGCACCAGCAAGGTGGCACCGGTAGTTAGAAAAATATAGGGTGCAAAAGTGGTATTGGCGGCGGAAAACATCTCCCAAACCATGGACTGCAGAATATGGGGCATTACCATGGCGTCCTCCGATTCATCAATATTGCTGGTTCCCCAGCCTTCCTGCTGCAGTTTGAAGAACAACGGCCCGTAGGTGGGGGGGGTTGTGACTTTGCCGTTCTCAAACTTGACCGGATTTTCCTCCCCATCGTTATTGCTAGGTTCAATGACTTCTTTGGACATTTTCAGAATGGGGGAGAGAAAAGCCTTCACATCATCGCTGGAATAATAATCGGCGAACTTGGGATAATTAAAAATTTCATCGGTAGGCAACCATTCCTGAAGGATGAACTCAAAATCTCTGGTATTCTGATAGGCAA
>CAZBKS010000136.1:0-6055 GCA_964492475.1 uncultured Syntrophomonas sp.
CCGGTTTTGCTGGCCACCACCAGTGCCTTCGGAAACATTCTTTTCAGGGATGGAATACCGCAGGCATGATCAAAATGCGAGTGCATTGCGATCAGGTATTTTATTTCCGGTGGGTCCTCCAATTCTGCCCACTGCTGGGCTAGAATTGCAGCCCCCGCACTGGTCCCGCATTCCACCAGAGCCGCCTCTTTTTGCCCCACTACATAATAGTTAAACTGGCCATTCCCCATCAGAATAACATTATCTGAAATTTTCTTCATCATATTCCTCCTCCCCGGTATTTTGAAACAAGGTCTTTCCCAGAAGTTGATCCACGTCTCTTACTCCAACAATTTCCATTTTCCGGATCAGATGTTCCGGCAAATCCGGCAGTTCATATATATTAGCTTCAGGAATAACAACAATTTTTATGCCCGAATTATAAGCCGCGGTAAGTTTCTCTTCCAAACCTCCTATAGGCATAACTTTACCGCGCAGGGTGATTTCTCCGGTCATGGCCATATCATTAGGCACCGGGATACTCGCCAGGGCGGAAAACAAAGCCGTAAATAGCGTTACTCCTTTAGATGCTCCTTCTTTGGGGACTGATGCTTGTAAGGCATGAAAACGAATATCTTTATTTTCATAAAAAGCAGGATCTAGATTCCAGTCTGAGGCTCGTGAACGCAGCAATGAAATTCCAACCACCGACCATACTCGTTCTTTCCCCAAGAAACCAAGTAATTTCTGCTGAATATTACGCCGCAGCTTGCGGTCTGCGATTTGGCTACCATACCTTTGGGATAGGATAGATTATTATCCCTGCATATATTCACTGCTTAAGCTATTCTCCATAGGTTCGAGAATCCCTACCATAAAACCTGTTTTTCAATCCCCGAAAGGTACGCTTAAAACGTTAATTTCGATTTCTCCGTCCTGCCGACAATTGAAACAGCGAATTATATCCAAAAAAGACTCAAAACGGGCTTCGGGATTGCTGTGCAAGCATTTTAGAATTATTGAGTAAAAGGGGCGATAGCTTTCCGGCAAGTTTTCTGGAGATATATAAACATCGGTGTCCCCAAGCATTTGTTCCCTAAGAACATCAGAAAGTGTGCTGGCTAAGGCATGATATAAGGTTTTACCATAACTGAATATGTCCGAGCGCTTCGATATATGCAGATCATAAGAAGAACTTAACTCGTTGCTACTATGTGAAGAATTTTTAATAAATACGATATACTTTTCCTCCACGCTCATATACTCCAATGTACCAGATTGGATACTGTTATCACCCTCAGAGACAAATTGGGCCGAGCCAAAATCGATAAGAAAAATATTATCGTCCAGACCGATCAATATATTTGAAGGTGTTATATTTCGGTGAATAATATCTTTATAATGGACATAACTCATGACTATAGCGATTTTGAAGGCATATGATATTAGTTTTTCCAAATTCAAAGTGTGTTTCTCCATATGTTCAAGCAATGACAATCCCGGTTTATATTCAATGATCATGGCCGGCTGAGGTGCTTGGGCATCCCCATTCTCATCACCGAAATAACCCAATAGCATAGGAATTGCAGGGTGATCAAGGAGCACCAGAAAATTCGACTCTCTATTTAAATAACTTTTCGTTCGGGCATGGGGAAGTTTTATGATACAGCGTTGTCCAGATAAGTGCTTGGCTAAAAATATTTCAGACATTTGGCCCCTGTGCAGCACTTTTTCTATAGTACACTGAGCTGACCAAGGCTTATTGTAATCCCATTTCCATATATTTTTCATTAAGCTATCACGTTTAGCAAAAATAAGCATTCTGGTTTCATGGAATATACCCGAGAATTCGTTCTGAGTTTGAAAATTATCAAACAATATTGAAAACATATCGTCTTCATGTTCGGGTGATAAGTCCGTGGGTGTCATGGTTTCATTCAATATCGCAATATCATCACCCGGAAAGGAATCATCCAAAGGCAATGTTCCAGATACGCCAGTATCTGGTGTAGAAATGTGTGAAGCAATTATTTTGGAGCTGGTGTCAAATTCGAAAGCACTCCTATTATTAACATCGTTCCTCAGTTCTATAATTTCATTGCTATAAAAGTAACTATCCGGGTCATAACTTTGGTTTGGTAGTGCAGAGACATTGCTGTAATCGGGCCAGGATTTATCATTGAATACCCTGTCGCTGATCACAGTCCTAATTGTTTCAAAGGGATCATTCATTCCTAAAGAGAAGAGTAAATATTTAAGATTTTCGCTTACCGTATGATTAAATTGATAGAATGATTGATCCAGCAACAACTTCTCGCAAATTGCAATTGTTTTATTTAATTCATCTGAAGCAGCATCCGACTTCCCCATAGACTGATATAATTCTGATCGAAAGAACCGGGCCATGAAACAATTTACTATAGAAAAATATATAGCTTTCTCCTGCATTTCGCCATTATAAAAATCTTTATAGAAATTATCCAGAAGTTTTATGGCTTGATCATAATATATATCCGCTTGAGGGTAATCGTTGATCATGCGGTAGGCTATAGCAATATAAAATTCTATATCAGCTATTTTACTTTTATGTTCGGAGGAGGATTTAATCGCATTTAGAGCAGCCTCATAATCACAAAAAGCTCGCGAATACTTTTTCAGCCTATGGTTCAATTTACCTCTTTCAAAATATGATCGACTGAGCTCCAATGAGGTATCATGATTGCTAATGGCAGGGGTTTCCAACAATTTGATTGCTGTGTTAAGGTGATTCATGGCTTTATCCAAAATGTCTTTTTGGGGGTTGTGCTGAGCTTTACGTATTTCAGATTTCAACGTACTGTGCAAAACAAAACGCTCAGCCCACACTATTTCTCGATATGCTTTGTCCAGGTCATTTTCTATAATATTTTCTTTGAGATGCTTTCTTATATTATTGTCCGTTATCACTTTAGAATCTCTTAACAAAATGTCGGCTGAAAAATCAGTTTCTCTAGCCCATTGTTTACTAATCCAAATCGATTCGTAGGGCTTTAAATTATTATCATTTATATTTTGGCCGGCAGGACCCAGAGCATTCCAAATTCTATCTGAACGACTCACCGGGCCATAACTAGCTGTGTCTGATGCAGCCTCCCAATCCCAATAGGCCTTGGCTAAAAAGACGGTATCCGCTAATCGTTCCTGCACAAACATGGTTTCCAGAATTTTTACGGCTTTGTTAATATCGTCGCCATCAAAAGACTCGTGTAAAATGGTTTTTAGTCGGCCTCGTTTGAGATAGCCCTGAGCCAAGTAGTTTTCATCAAAAGGGCGGTTGTTTTCAAGCATCTTCTCCCAAATGCCAATTGCTTTATGATAATCAAACAAGGCAGCACTAAAATTATTTAAGAGAGAATAAAGATGCCCGCGATTGGAATAAACGATAGCTATTTCACTGGGATTTAAATCAAGCAATGGTGGTGACCATAAAGATATAGCTTTATTATAGTCTTCAAGTGCCAATTGGTTTTCAATTAATAAAACCCGTAAATTACCACGGTTGTTATAGGCTGCTGCCAGACCGCTTTTATAAGACAAGTTTTCCGGTACAACCAGGCTTTGGAAGCTGGTTATAGCTTGATTGAAATTGGCGAGAGCAGAATCATAATCACCGCGTTGTGATTTTATATTTCCCATATCCATTGCTATCCAGGGCAACAGATTCGTGAAAATTGAAGTCTGTTCAATAAGACTACAAATCTCAAATGCTTTTATATAATCTTTTTCCGCTTCTGCGACCAGGTTCATGGTAAAAAACAAGCTTCCCCGACTTGAAAAAGCCTCCAACAAACAAAGAAAATTGATTTTGTTCTTGTCTTCCAGAAGCCTGCTCTGCAAACCTATTGCCTGGCTAAAATCTGCTTCAGCTTCTTCTAACAGCATCATCTCCGAACTGGATTTGCCTCTGAACAAATAGGCAAGAGAAACGATGTCTAAATCAGGAACAACTTTTCCCGCATTCATGCCGGTTGCGCCTGAAAAGAGTTCGATTATATGAGAAAAAATCTTTACCCCCCTGTTTATAACATAGGCTTGCTTACTATCAGCATTCAGCGCGATACCTTGTACCAGCAGAAAGCGAGCCAGTTTATTAAAACCAATCTCATCTATCAGTGAACCAGTCTCTTCAGGGCTTAAATATTCAAGCAGATGGCTAATTAAATATGTTTCTCCATCCCATTTAGAAGTCGCATCCCCATGGTTTTCATCGAGCCTGCTTTCATCAATCCAGTATTCCATAAATTCGATCCATCTATTAATAATTAATGATAAAGCTGGTTTATAACGTTTAATTATCGCTTCTCGCCACTCATGATGCGAAATACTGTACAAGTTGCCCCGATAACTTCTTTCTATCTGCAGGAAGCCCTGCACATCATTCATATTTGCCAAGAGACGAAAACTGACACCGCTGTCCCCAATTAGAAAACTGATTTCGTTCAAAGTCAATTCTTCTTTTGCGCTGGATAAAACCAGCAGTATACTGATAATGTTATTAAAGTACTTGGTGCTATACCTGTCTTCCAATCTTTGCAGATAAGTGTCTATTAAGCTATTGTTGTCGGGAAGCTCTTCTGTTATAGTGCAGAGACTTATTAAATCCTTGTAGGTTCGCAAGAAAAGCAATCGATAGTCCGACTTCTCCAGCAGATACGTTTCCTTCTCAATATCACTTTCGTTTAAAGTAGTCCCTTTAGGTATTTTAAGGATAGAATTTCTTACATAATTCCTTAACTGATCCAAATTATTGGAATCCTGGCGGTCTACCAAAAGAGAATCGGTTGCAACCAGTTTGTCCAGAGATTCCCTGCTGAAGACTTTGTCGTTTAATTCACTACCGGGACGGCTGGTTAATAGTAAATAAACTCCTTCAGGCAGGTAGTGCGGATGAGGGATGAAGTCCCAGATTGTATGGTCTCCCGGTGGAATTTCGTCCATACCGTCCATAACAAGAAGTAATTTCTTAGAGCCAAAAAATTTTTTGTACGCTTTTAACGTTTCATAAAGTATTTTTATCAGGCCTTCACTGCCGCTGCCTGTTCCGAACTCCGGTAGGCTGCTTATGTCCAGTCTCCCTCTTTTGTCCCGCATAAATATTAATTTTAACTCACTGGTAAAATACTCCAACTGATAGCTGTAACTATCGTTGATATAATAATTTCTTATTTCAAATTCAGAAAGGTCCAGATATTTGGAGTCCAACGTATCAAGACCGCGACAAAAGCTGCTTTTTCCAGTACCTCGTTCCATTAAAATTACAAATATGCCCTGCCTGTGGGAACACAAGCAATTGTACAACCAGCTTGATAAGAATCCGGGCTCTTGATAATCGTCAACAGCCTGAATACGCCTGTAGATTTCTTCCTCATGTCTGCTAAATCGTTCGTTATCAATATCTGTATATTCCAAACTTTGAATATCGCGTTCGGCCAAAAGCGATTGCCAGCGACTATTCATTTCCGAAAGGCCGGCTTTTTTTCTCCCATAGGGATAATTCAAAATGTAACTTCGGCTCTTTCTGCTAAAATGGCTATCAAAAAAATAGAGGCCGGTATTATCCAGTAAGATATAGGGATAACAGGGTATGGGGGGCTCCTTATCAATAGAAACAAAAAGCTCAACATTCTGCTCTGGCTTTATTAGCGCAGCATCAGGGCCCCTCATCCGGTCAAAAGCCTTACCCTGGGCTTGATAGAATTCAATTTGAGAGTAACTTTGAGCGCAATTCTGTAAATGAGTCTTTATTGAAAATATTTTTTCCAACAAATCTTTCTGAAAAGCAGGGTCATCCTCAAACCCCAAAGCACCATGTCCAATAGTATCGTTACGCCAGTTGCTGATTCCCTGCCCTTTATTGCTGTATAAACCACAAATGTCTTTAAGAATTTTTTGTAAAGGTGCGCTTATAAAGCTTTTCTTTTTTAAGAAATTGGCAATATCTTCCCAATCCCCCAAGGATAAGGGCTTCTCAAGGAGCGCTGTCAAAAGCTTGCCAGCTTCTTTGTCAGATTGTTTGTTGTTGTAAACCATAGCGGCC
>CAZBKS010000137.1:0-6048 GCA_964492475.1 uncultured Syntrophomonas sp.
GGTTCAAACCATGAACTGCCTCATCGTATCGAATCATTTCCAACTGAGATCGGTGACAGCGGAGTGCGGCAATTTTGGCGGTCATAAAACTGCTTATGTCTTCAAGGTAAGAAGCCTTCTGAAGAGGGGTCCATATTTCATAAGCCAGGATGGTGGGGGTAGACCAGGGCTCAGCCGGGCAGTCCTGAAACCAGGGGCCGGCTGCTTTATTGCAGGCTTCGCTGACCAGTTGGCAGGTAACTTGATGGTCATGGACTGCATCTTCTGCATGGGGTATATATATAATAGTTGGCATCTGGATGCGAATGATGTTTACCAGTGCCGTCAGGTTTTCCCGGTTATAAGTGATAAAACCATCTGGCCTGCCTAAAAAGGTCAGGTCGCTGATTCCCATCAATGACGCGGCTTCTCTGGCCTCGCTTTCTCTTATTTCAGCCAGTACCGATTTGGTGTATTTAAGGCTTCCGGCCTCTCCGGAAGTTAAATAAACGATGCTGACTTGGTTGCCATTATATATATGCTTGGCCATACTGCCGCCGCAGCCAATAATATCATCATCCGGATGCGGAGCGAATACCAGAATTTTTAACATGAGAACCTCCATTGTTAATTTTAATGTTGAAATGCTTTATCTATAAATTTGATATTACTAAAAATCCATAAAAATATCTAATGAAAATATTCTATAAAAACCTTACTGGACAATAAACGTATATTATATTTGTTCAAGTGAAAATTGATAAAATTTCTTAATATTTCAGGCAATCAACCCATTCCCTTCCTTTGTTAAGAAATCTTAACAATTATTTGAAATTGTATTAATGATTAAGTGTTAATATTGAAAAAAATTCATATTCCCAATTTAGAAGTATTTTCTAAATTGTATCTCACTAGTCTGTTAAGGATCGGATAATAACAAATATTGCTACAGCAAGGAGAGAGGCTATTGTTCAAAAAACTTCTTTCGACCAAAAAGTTTCTATTTGGTCTTATATTTTTGCTCATAATTTGCGCAGCTGCTGGTTTCTATTATTACAAAACGAGTCTTGCCAATACTCAAAGTGAACCTAGTTATGAGGAAAGTGTGGTAAGCCGTGGAGACATAACGGTTAGTTTAACAGCTGATGGGAGTGCTGACATTTCAGTTACCAATTTGAGTTTTAACGTTAGCGGAAAAATTGCTGAAATCCTGGTTGAGCCAGGTCAGACGGTTAAGGCGGGAGATGTGGTAGCCAGGTTGGATGATACCGATTATGCCAATTCATTAACTAAAGCGCAGCAAAATCGCGACCTTGAGGCTATCACCAACGAACAGCAGATTAGAGAATTGAAAGTTCAGCTCGATGCCCTGGAATCGGAATATAATATTATGCTGCAAATCCCGGATGCTTATACTCAAAAAGAAATCGATGATAAAAAAATAGAATATGAACAAGCATTGTATTCCTATAAAACCCAGTTATCAACCAACAGCATATCTTTATCCAGTCAGGAAACAAGTGTTAAGAGCGCACAGGATGCACTGAATAATACTGTGCTGACCTCGCCGATAAATTCAACCGTTTTGGCGGTTGAATACAGTGTGGGTGAGACCATAGAAGAAAATACTACCTGCATCATATTGCAAAATGACAGTAAGGTGGAAGTGGTAACTTCCATATCAGAGGTTGATATCAACAGTGTAAGTATTGGCCAGCCGGTTGAGGCAATATTTGATGCTTATGAAGATGAGATATTTACTGGCACGGTTACATTTATTGATTCGATAGCTGAAACCGATTCCAGCGGGCTGGTAACCTATGAAGTTGAAATCACGCTGGACGAAGGTGAAGATAAGATAAAGCAGGGGATGACCTGTACCCTTGAGTTGATACAAAAGCAGGTTAAGGACGTGCTTATGATTCCCATTAAAGCCGTCAGTATAGTTGATGGCGAACAAGTAGTGCAGCTCAAAAATGACGATGGAACCATTACCAAACAGGCAGTAACAACCGGGTTTAGTGATGACACTTATACTGAAGTCAGCAAGGGGTTGGAAGAAGGACAAACAGTACTGGTACCAGTCACTAAAACCATCACCCAGGATACAGATTCAAATTCCGGCATGATGATGCCCGGTCCAGGGATGTGATGAAGTGAGTTTAACAGAAATTATACGTTCAGTAATAATAAGTGTTTCCACCAACAAGTTTAGGGTTTTTCTAACCTCGCTGGGCATCATTGTAGGTGCCTTCACTATAATACTGGTAATCGGAATTGGCAAAGGCAGTGAAGCTGCGGTAGCAGAGCAGTTCGGAAATCTCAACGCCGGCACTGTAATGGTTTCTCCCGGGAGGCAGATGGGCGGTCCTGGTGCGAATTCGCAAAGCGATAAACTGGACGAAGATGACCTGGAATTGATAAGAGAATGTCCTTCGGTTGCTGGTGCTACCATGATAATTAATGGCAACGCAACCATTACATATTACAATAGTTCCTATTCAACTATGGTGGCGGGTGCTATGACTGACTACCTGGTCTTAAATAATTTGGAATTAGCGTGCGGCACCAACGTTACCGATGAAGACAGCGACAAAAGGAATAAAGTAGTTATAATTGGCTCTGATATAGCGGAGATGTTCTTCGGAGAAGACAAAACCCTGGCCCTTGGACAGACTATCAGCATTAACAGCAAAAAATATGAGGTGATCGGGGTTTTGGAATACCTGGGAGATACGGCCGGTGGTTTTAGTCCGGATGAATCAGTTATAGTGCCTTATACTGTGGCTGAAAAATATATAATTGGTGAAAGAACCCGGCCTACTATTACCGCAGTAGCAGTTGACATGGACAGTGTTGACTCAGCCCTGGAGGAGATAACCGCTGCTCTGACCGTAAATCATGCCGACACCATAGACAACTTTCAAATTCGGGATCAGGGCAGTATGCTGGACGCGGCCCAGGAGTCTTCCAGAACCATGACTACTCTTTTGGTTTCTGTGGCTGCAGTGGTTCTGCTGGTTGCAGGTATAGGAATAATGAATGTAATGTTCGTATCGGTTAAAGAACGTACTCGGGAAATTGGTATATTAAAGGCTATTGGAGCACGGAAGAGGGATATTTTGCTGCAGTTTCTTTTCGAAGCGGTTTTACTCAGTACTGTGGGTGGAATAATCGGTGGAATTTTAAGCTATATTGTCGTACCATTTCTGGGATTTTTGGAGATTACGGTTTTGCCATCCTTGAGTGGAGCTGTACTGGCCGTAGTATTTTCAGCGGTTACCGGTACATTTTTCGGTTATTATCCAGCAGCTAAAGCAGCGGGGCTCAAACCGATAGATGCCCTCAGGTATGATTAAAAATCCAACAGAAAGTGTTATAAAAATTGTGGGAGGTTATATGATGATAAAGTTAAGACCCTATTTATTGATTTTAGTACTATGTATAGGAATGCTGGCATCAGGGTGTGCGGGGAGCGAAGAAGAAAGTCCGTCTGCTGAAAAATCTTCCGGCCAGACCTCGGAAAACACGGCAGCAAATAAGGTCACGGTGCCTGATCGGCAGGCTGACCTTACCGGGGTGGTGAAGAGTGTTACTGGGAATGAGATAGTGCTGGCGGTGATTGAAACTCCCGAAATGCCCGAAATGCCTGAAGGTGTTGCTCCTAATGGTGAAGCTCCTGCCAGCGGCGAAGAAAAGATGCAGCCGCCAGCCAATGCAGGTGAGGGTAATCCGCCCCAGGGCGGACCATCCCAGGATGGTAATCCTCCCCAGGGTGAACGGCCGGAAGGTAGTGAACGACAGCCGGGTGGCCGCCAGGCTCAGATGGAACTTACTTACACTGGAGAAGAAGTAAGCATTACGGTACCAGCAGGACTTGAAATTATCTCGCCGGGAGCAGGGCCTGCAGACCAAGATTCTGCATCTTCTGAAAACACTGAGTCTGCTGAAATTGTTAAAGGGAATGTGCTCAGCATCTGGTACAAGGATGGCACAAGTGGAGAAAATGCAGTTGTAGAAAGCATAAGAGTATTGGCCCAAAGTGCCGGAGCTCAATAATTATGCAGGATGATGTTCTTATTTCAATGGAGGATATATCAAAAACATATAAAATGGGAGAAAATTATGTAGCGGCCTTAAAAGACGTCAGCCTGGAAATACATTCCGGTGAATTCGTGGCCTTCCTGGGTCCATCCGGCTCAGGCAAGAGTACTTTAATGAATATTATTGGTTGTATTGATACCCCTGATTCGGGTAAGTATTATCTGGCTGGGAAAAATGTAGCCGAATTGAACGATGATGAACAGGCTGAAATCAGGAATAGGCAAATTGGGTTTATCTTTCAACAGTTTAATCTGCTACCTAAATACCTGGCTGTTCAAAACGTAGAACTGCCGTTGCTTTTAAGGGGAGTAACCCGTAACGAAGCCAGAATGGCTGCAGAAGAAGTACTGGAAAAAGTAGGATTGAAGGAAAGGGCCAACCATAAACCTTCTGAACTATCGGGTGGGCAGCAGCAGCGGGTGGCAATTGCTCGTGCTCTGGTAGGTAATCCGGGAATAATACTGGCTGATGAACCTACTGGCAATCTGGATTCAAAATCAGGCGATGAAATAATGGGTCTCATTAGTGAATTAAATGCACAAGGCCATACCATTATACTTATAACTCATGATGTAGAAGTAGCTCGTTTAGCCAATCGAATTTTACGGATGAGAGATGGGAATTTATATGCCGGGGAATAAGCAGCGAGAATTTTTATTGTTGGTGGATGCCAAATTGCTATTACGTATAGTAAGTATTCTTTTTGACAGTTGAATATTTCAGACTATTTCAAGGCTTGACTATCGTTTTGCTAATGATGATGGTTGAGCCTTGGATACTTTCATTGACAAATTATCTATTGTGTTGCCTTGGATGGTATCCTGTTGCCATATAGGTAACTGCATGAATATATCAACATGGAAGGGCACCGTCTTCGAATGGCAAAACTCATGCTAGGTGTATTGTCGGGGCGGTAAAATTTATTTGGCGGATATTGTAGAAGCTCCTACTATTGATGTTTTCTCCTAGAACTTCAAGCTTACTCCCATCGCTTAAGGACAGTAGTGAAATTACCCGCAAAAGAGTCGTTTTTCCTGACCCCTTTGGCCCCAGAATGTCATAAATATGACCTGTTTCAATTTGCAAATGCTCGATATTTAATACCTGGCGGTCAGATATAGGTGAGGTTAAAAATGGTTTTCCTGCGTAAAAATCGTTAGTGCCAGTAGAGTTCCGGCAGGAATTCCCAAAATACCAGCGATAATCAGGGCTGCCAAAGAAACGTTCAGCGATAATAGAGTTTATATAGATGGCAAATGCAAAATATATTTGACATTATGCAATATATATATTACATTATTCTTATGAATGCAACATATATCTTGCATTGGAGGGAGATGGGAACTGACGTGAAAAATAGGCTGCGCATGTATCGAGTGGGAGCGGGACTAACCCAGGAGGAGCTGGCTATGAAAGTGGAGGTAACCAGGCAGACCATAGGGTTGATCGAAGCCGGTAAATACAATCCATCTTTGAACCTTTGCATATCGATATGTAAGACCCTGGGGGTCAGCTTAAATAAAATTTTTTGGATGGAGGAAGATGAAGATGTTTAAAAAGCAGGTAAAAGACGAGAGGATAATAAGTGAGCAGCGCCGGCTGAATTCGGAAGGTTTCAGTCTATTATATCTGGGGCTTTTAGCGGATGTTTTTTACCGCAGCGTAATAGCCAGACAAAATATAAGCGAATTCTGGGATATTGCAGTCCTGTTCTGGGGAATAACTGCATTTGTTGCTATTCGCACGATAGGGAAAGGCATTGCTTATTATGGTGGAAAGAAAAGCATTTTTAGAAAAGTGCTGCCATCAGCCGCAGCCGCTTCACTGGCTGGGACTTTAACCTTCAAATGCCTGGATTCCTCCATAACCCCCAGTCAATTAATCTATAATGCATTGATCTTTTTTATAGTATTTTTTATAGTAGTCTATCTCATGTATTGGATTTCCGATAAAAAGGCCAACCGT
>CAZBKS010000138.1:0-5992 GCA_964492475.1 uncultured Syntrophomonas sp.
ACCTGTAGTTTGGGTTAATGGAATTATATGGTACATTACACCTTTAAAGGGAAAAGTATACACAATTGCTGTAATCAGATATATACTGTTATAATTGGTATTAATATGCTATGTCGCTTTTTAGGAGTTATGTAAAAGTATGGGTTATGTGAAGGAGAAAGAGTTGTATGAGGAGGGGAAGTATTGAGCTATAAGGAGTTGTGCGAAGAATTGGTTCGCATTTTACGTCTGGATTCACCGCCGGTTGGAGTAAAATTCCTTAAAGAAGAAGAGGTAGGAGCATTTCAGAGTTTTAAATCGGACGTAAAATATACTTTTTGTCAATTTCTCATGAGGGCTCAGGAGGGGGAAAAACTTCTGGCTAATGCAGATAATATAGCATGTGCAAATGGGGCTTCGGCGTTAGGTTTTATACCGGTTCCGGATAAGCTTAAAACAGGTGATTTTTTAGACAAATTAGGGAGTTTTGAAAAAGAAGCGGGTAGAAAGATAATGGAAGATTTGCCTCGATTTGAACTTAACAGATATGCAGCTATTGCTGTAGCCAAGGTAGCAATTGCAGATTTCGAACCCGATGTTATTTCTGTACAGAGTAAACCAGAACATCTCATGTGGTTAGCTCTATCAGTTCTTCATCATAAAGGAAGACGATTAAATTTCAGTACCTCTATTTCTAATGGAAGCTGTGTTGACATAACGGTTATTCCACAGCTTACTCAGGATATTAATGTTACACTGAGTTGTTATGGTTGCAGGAATGCTACCAATATACTTGATGAACATTTAATGGCAGGATTCCCCGGGCATCAATTGGAAGCTATTGTACGTTCACTGCGTATGCTTGAAGAAAAAGCTATACCGAGAACCAGAGCTAAGAAAGCGTATAATAGATTAATAAATTCTAATTAGAGTGCAAGCCGAACGGTTCTTGACTTGCATTACGATATGTTTTGATACACGAGGAAAAAATTTTTGCACAAAAATAATCGGTTCCCTTCGGGATAAGTGATCGATCATGAAAATAAGAACCTGTCATAAAGACAGGTTCTTATTATTGTGCAAGTGCATTGAATTTTTTAGCAAGAGCTGATTTCCTTCTGGCTGCTGTATTTTTGTGCAGTATGCCTTTGCTTACACTTTTATCGATCAGGGAGGTTACTTGCAACAAACTACCCTGTGCGGCTTCAGTATCTGCTGTTGCGAGTGATGCTTCATATTTATTTATAGCTGTTTTCAGCCTGGTCTTATAAGCTTTATTTCTTAGACGATTTGCTTCGGCTCTTCTGGCTCTCTTGGCCGGAGTTTTGCTTTTTGCCACAACTTCACCTCCTTATTATTTTAAGCTAACAGAGTTACTATATCATTTCATTTTATAAAATGCAAGACAAAACAGGGCTTTTTCAGGCTGCTGAATTAACATGGATTATGATGAACTATTATGGTCAACAGATTTTTGCTTGGTCTTTTCTACCCCAAAACCAGTTCTAATTTATAATAATTTAACATAAATCTTAACATATTGCAGGAGAGGTGGACAGGATGCATAAACGAAATTTCCATAATTTCATAAAGAGTATTATCTTTATGCAGATATTCATGGTTATCATATTAGCAGGATTGAGCCTTGATCTTAGTAATAGTGATCTCATCACCTGGTCACTACCCGGTCATGCAGTTCAAGATGGCTGCTTTTTGTGCGCAAAAATAAATGAAAAATTTGCGCAGAGACTTATAAGCAGTGTAAATTCAGCCATGGCAGGGGATACTGATGTTGAACACCTATCTCGCGATTATTTAGGACGGCAATTTGCGCAAAATATGTTTACTACCAGTATCAACGCTCTGGCTTACAGTAATGATAGCAGTGAAGAAACTCAAACCGCAGTTAATTCAAATCCTTCCCCTAATGATATTCAGCTTCCTGCTATCAGGATGGAGACGGAGGAATCAGCGTCCCCGGCGCTTATCAAATTGGCGAAAGACTCCCGGATTGTTTTTTATTGTACCCATAGTACTGAAACCTATATTCCGGATTCTGGTCAGGCCAGGATGAAAGGGAAAAGGGGGCTGGTTAACAATGTGGCTGCTCATATGGCAGATATTTTGGGAAAAAAGGGACTTGCTGCAGATCACATAAATACTATCCATGACTGGCCAGAATATAATGAGAGCTATGCAAATTCGAGGAATACTGTTAAACAGCTTATTGATTCTGGTGCTTCCAAAATACTGGCCCTATTTGATGTGCACCGGGACAGTATTCCGGGATCAACCCAGGCTGCCACTGTTACAGTGGATGGACGTAAGAGCGCGGTTATTTTAATTGTAGTGGGTACTGATGAACGTAAAGAGCACCCTCATTGGAAAGAGAATTTATCTTTTGCTCAGAAAATATATAAAGAGGGCCAGCTGATGTATCCCGGGTTGATAAAGGGAGTTAGAACCAAGGCTGGCACCTATAACCAGGAATATCACAACCATGCCCTGCTGCTGGAAATGGGAAGCGATTATAACAGCCTGGAGGAAGCCCAATATGCAGGAGAATTGTTCGTTAATGTACTGCTGCAAGTGCTGGAGAAAGAAGTGGAGTGAGTGCGGAGTATTGGCATAAGCATGGTATTGGGATTAATGATTACTCTTATGGTATCGGCCTTAAATATCAGTAATGAAAGTATAAACCAGCTAACCGGAGAAGACCGCAAAGCGGTGTTAGCTGTTACTATGGATGATAGCAATATAAATTTACAGCTGCTGGGGGAAGAATATCAACTTTCAGAGCCAGCAGAAAAGTCATTGCAATTATTTGATTGCTGCTGCAAATCAATTCGGAATTACCTGCTCAGTATATGTAACATATTTGATGCAGTTGTTTGGCAGCGTTAATTCAATAACATAGATAGTACACCAAGGCTGACGGAGCTAAGCAACCAGCGGCCTTTCTTACTGCGAATTCAACCATGCAATAATAAACTATGATTCTGGGAATATTCTATGGAAGAATGGATTCAAAATGATGACGGCCCCGCCATAATAGAAAATCAACCAGACAATAAACTGACTAAAGAAACATGGTTTCAGCACAGTAAAATTCAGAGAGATGGAATGAAGGCTCCGATTATTTACGTAAATGGCGTTCTCGACGTGCATCTTTCTAGACAGGATGTATTGCAACTCCTCAGAAGCAGTTGAATTGACTACTTGCCCAGCGACCTCGCAACTTCATTTATTGCTTCTTCATCTAGATTGGCACTGACAATGTAATATTTTTCGGTAGTCTGCCATAATAATTTCCGAACTCCGGTATTCTCGAAATAAATGAGGGTTGCATCGTATTCATTAACTTCAACGGCAGAAGTCTCTGCCTCATTGCTCCTGAAATTGTAGGAAAACGAAGATGTCTGGTTTATGAGGGTTTCTTCGACTATTAGTACATTGCCTGATTCAGATTCTACATAGTGAAGTTCTACCGGTGACAGGCTGTTCTCCTTCTCTCTTATAAGAACCCCGCTCAGGGTATAAGAGGCCGGAACATAACCTGGAACTGCTATGGCATAGTCCAGTAACTGCCGGGCTTCCTCAAGAGAACACAGGGCTTTTTCGCCGCTCTTTTCTGCTATATTCTGATTCCCCACAGCAGGTACTTTATCCCCGGTTCGGGTCACTCCAGAAATATTACCGGCATTGCTAAAGAATGATTTTATGGTCTGGAAAAACCTGAAGTCGGCAAGTACCTGATCACCGGCAACGGTAAACATGCCAGTCAGGAGCAGGGTGAGTATAGCTGCTGAGGCGGCAAGTTTTCTAAATGCCGGAATACCCGTTTTTCTACTATTTCCTTCTAGTTTTGCTGAAATTTCTGCCCATACCTGGTCTCTATCCGGAAGAGCTATGCTGTTGGCAGCATCTTGTAATCCCTGAGAAAGCTTTTCATCAAAACTATCAAAATAAGGCTTCATAATACTACCCCACTTTCGGTATCAGGTTCCAGGATACCCTTTAATATCATCCTGGCCCGGCTGAGCCTGCTCTTAACCGTGCCTGCTGGAAGGTCCAAGGTTTCTCCTATTTCCTTCTCACTAAGATCTAAATAGTATTTAAATACTATCACTTCTCTATATTTTACATCAATCATCTTTAAAGCCTGCATGGTATCTATCTCTTTATTCTTTTGCACTATGATATCGGTATAAGCCAGTTCATTTTCAACTTCATCAATACTTGCCACAGGAATGCAATTATGATGCTTTTTTATCATATTAACAGCATGGTTGGATGCTACCGTTGCCAGCCAGGTATAAATCTTATCCAGGTCCTTCAAGCTGTCCAATTGTTTATAAGCAGCAATAAAGGCCTCTTGGGCAGCATCTCGGGCTATAAGCTCATTTTGAACAATCAAACAGGTTGAGCGGTATACCTTTTCAAAATAGGTATCAAAAAGTATACCGATAAATTCCTTTTCATTCATGATTATTTCTCCCCACGGTGCAATACATAAAAAACACATTAACAACCCATATGATAACAATAATACAAAAATATAGTAATTAAACTATAAACCGATCAAAAGATAATAACAAGATCTCCAGAAATTTAATTCAGTACCACCATCTTTTGATATGGTTGTTCTTTTCTTTTTAATCTCAATTTTAATCCTGAATTGTTTAAGGACTAATTTCCTTTTTTTATATTTTTATAAAAATTATGAAACCTTTTGGGCTTTCAAATTGAGTATATTATGAAGGCTTTTTTAAAAGGAGGTGAAAATATGCGAAAAAGATTTACAGTGATTCTACTCATCATAGTTATTATTATATCGGTAGTCAACATTCCAGTATTGGCTGCAAGTGAGGTTCCTGCTCAGGTGGCAGGTGACAAGGCTGTGGCACATAATACGACAGACAGTCTTAAATCACAGATAAATTCAGAAGATGCCAAATCCGATGATTACTTGATTCAGGAATGGTATTGTGAAATTAGAGCCATCAATAGCGGCCAGGTTTCACTATATGGCTGGACCCAATGCGTCCGGGATTGTGATTCTGTAACGGTTGAATTGCGTCTCCAGCGCTGGAACGGATCAAGCTGGTCAACTATAGGTACATATGTATTTGAGAGTTTTGATACCGATTATTCCTGGGGAATAAGAACTGTTTCAGTTTCAGGCGGTAAATATTACCGTGTGAAGAGCTACCACCGGGCCAGAGACGGTTCGCTTTATGACCAGACTACTGCTATTACCCAGGCGATTTATGTTAATTAGTCTTTGGAATTCAATTGGGTCTTAAGACCCCAGCATCTATCATGCATTCCTGAAAATAGGCTCTGGCTCCTAATTGAAAATGTACCCGGCGAAGGGGGTGGCGATAAATATAAATCCGCTTGTTTAGCAATCTTATGGGGAGGTAGTAAGAAAATCGGACAAATGAAAAGCCCCCAAACAGGCCAATCGAGTTTGACGACCAGAGGCCTGTTGAGGACTCATCACTATACAAGTCATAAATGACCTGTTACTTATAATTTTTTATTAAGTTATCAATAAAATAAACAAATTGTCCATTACTAACAGGCTATAACAAATTTTTGGAAAAAGGCAAAGTCGTAAATGTAAAATATACAAAGGAGGAAATATAACATGAAAAAATGTATCAATAAGAAATTTGGTATTGTTCTTACAGCTATATTGCTAATATGCATAAGTGTAAATCCAACTTATGGTGAGAGCAATGACATTACAACTATAGAATCAAAAATTCTGTCAGATGATTTCTCGTTAGATAATCTTTCTGAACAAGATCGGGACTATCTGCAAAATCACGAAGCGCTGGCGCAAAAACGAGCGGATAAAGACTTGGAATATATAAAAAAGCATATTAAAAGTGAGATCAGTAATAAGCTATCAACCCTGGAATTAACGAGAGAAAGTGTATGGTTAGGGACGGATAAAATTCTTTCAACATGTAATTATGAGAATGTTGATGGCGATTCTTTTATG
>CAZBKS010000139.1:0-5985 GCA_964492475.1 uncultured Syntrophomonas sp.
CCCCCCGGCTACTATTCCATCCTGTACCGCCGCCTGCACAGCAGCTGCTGCGTCTTGCGCAATGCGTTCTCTCTCCTCTGCTGCTTCTCCAGTAGATGCCCCTATTAAAATGGCAGCAAATTTCTCACCGCCGCCATCGCAAACCACTACCTGCCGGTGTTTTTTATCAAACCAGACCTGTTCAGCGCAGCCGGTATATTGTTTAACCCTTTCAACGCTTTCATCCAGCGTAGATCTTTTAAGCTTTTGAGCTCCAGTATGCCTGCATAAGTCATCCATTTCCCGGGTCGATACTCTTTGCACCGCTGCTATACCGGAACGGCTGAAGAATTCTTCGGCCATATCATCAATGCCACGGTCCACCACAACCAGATTAACCCCGGAATCTCTTATCTTCTGAAGATTGTGTTCGTAAAGGTCACGGGACTGCATATAGTGTTTAAAACCACTGTCGGTCTTCAGAGCATCATTATCTATTTTGCCAGGTCCAAGGGCATCATTAATAACCATTATGACAGGATTGCCTATATATTCCGGCAGTACATGCATATTTATCGGTTCCCGGTTAATTATTACCCCGTTGAATACCCTATCTGCTGCTGTTTCATATGATGCCACCGCATCGGTCAATCTGTAACCTGGTTGTAATAATTTCTCCATTCCGATTAGACTGGCACCATCTACTACCAGCCTGGCTATATCCTCATATCCCCTTCCTGCAATTGATGCAGTGTCGAATAAATACTTATCGTCTAAAGATGAAATTTGAACAGTAGCTTCATTAATCATTCGAATAGCTTCTTTTATCCCTTTATGAATGCCCTCCACCAGCGAACTCACAGGTACTCCTTTAAAAATACGGGATGATCCCTCAGCAATAAGAGCAGCAGCTAATATGGCCGTAGTTGTAGTACCATCACCTACTTCTGACTGCTGGGATTTAACGGCACTGATAATCATCCGGGCTACTGGATGGTTGGCTTCCATCAATTTTAATATGGTAAGGCCGTCATTGCTTACAGCTATACCCCCTTGGTTATCAATGAGCATAACATCAAGTCCCTTGGGACCAATGGTTCCTTCAACCACTCTGGATACCGCCTGAGCAGCGCTGGTGTTATTAAGCAGAGTGCGAAAATTTTCCTCTACTTCCTGATGACCGGTAAGCGTATGATCAGACATTAACTCCTCCTTGATATTATCATGCATTAAAAATGTTTCTTACTTAATACCTGGTCCAGAATGTTCCGAAGGGATTCCACGGTTCCCGCTGCCTTCCAGTATTCCATCCTGACCGGACCAATAACCCCTATCTTACCCATCTCGCCAAAGTTATTATAACCGGCTATTACCAGGCTCATCTCCTGTATATCTTCAGCTTTGTTTTCTTTACCAATGGTGATATTTACCTCTTCACTGATGGTCTCGGGAATAATCTGTTTTAATAAAACATCTTCTTCCAAAATGGTCAATATCCGCTTTAACTTCTCCAGATCCTTAAATTCAGGTTCATTTAGTATATTCAAGGCACCGCTGATAACTACACTTTCATCCCTGGAACCCTGCATCATAACATCAACCGCTTCCAGTACCTTATCTATTACCTTTCTTCGGTTTTTCAAATCTTCCCGCAGAGCTTTTAATTCATTACGCCTCATTTCCTCCAGCCTGGTCCCAGATAAAACCCGGGTGAAGGCCTTCCCTATTAACTGCAGCTCTTCATGGGCAATTGAGGCTGGGATATCTATCTGCCGGTGCATTAAAACCCCAACATCGGTTACTACCAGCAGCATTGCTTTTCCATCGGCAATAGGAATAATCTGAATATTTTTAAACTCACTCAGTTTTATGGACGGAACTATGACGAAAGAGGCATAATTAGTAACCTGGGACAGGAAGTTACCCACCTTATTAACGATGTCGCTCCATTCGCCTATATTTTCATTTAATACCTTTTGCAGGAGTTCCAGCTCTGAATCATCCAGAGTCTCCTTTTGCATCATACAATCCACATAATACCTGAAACCCAGTTCTGAAGGTATTCTGCCCGCAGAAGTATGGGGCTGCTCCAGGTATCCCATATCCTCCAGATCAGCCATTTCATTACGAACCGTAGCCGCACTTATCCTGAGATTATGTTTCCTTACTACCGAACGTGATCCTACCGGCTCGGCAGTCTCAACATAATCACGAATAATCGATTCTAATATTTTGCTTTTGCGATTATCCAGGGTCATACCTCTCACCTACCTGTTAGCACTCTCGTCGATTGAGTGCTAACCAGTATTTATTAAAAAATAGCACCTGTGGTACGTATTGTCAAGCCTCTAAATCAAGCAATGAAGTGGCAGAGTACCTGGTTGGAAATAAAATATGCCTTGCTATTTAACCTAAGTCTGCCATTGCTTATATCCAGCAGACCTCTATCCATGTATTCCTCTATTATATCTTTATAATAATCCAATAGTTTTATGCCATACCTGAAATCGAACTGTTTCAGGTCGATCCCATCACACAATCTAAGCCCCAGAATAATCGCGTCAGCAATCAGTTCTTGCCAATCCATGCTTTCCAGTATTTCCACCGGAGACTCTCTATCTTCCTCCAGCCCTTGCAAGTATTGAATAAAATCCTTCTTATTCATGTATCGTCGTTTATCGGTAAAACTGACTGCACCTGCACCTATCCCTATATATTCCATGGCCTTCCAGTACAACAGGTTATGCTGACATTCATAGCCCGGGCGGGCAAAATTTGATATCTCGTATTGCCTAAAACCCCCGATCCTGGTCAATTCCATACCCCTCTCATACATCTGAGCTTCAACATCCTCACCGGGCAGCTCCAAACGACCTCTTCTGATATCACCTGCCAGCGGAGTACTCTCATCCAACTGCAGCAGGTATATGGATAGATGAGTCGGTTTGGCTTCCAAAGCCATTCCCAGGCTTTCCTCCCATTTGCTTATAGTTTGCCCCGGTATGCCATAAATTAAATCAAGATTGTAATTGCTTATTCCGCTGTCCTGTATAAGTTTGATGGTGTTCATGGCCTCAACGGCATTATGAGATCGACCCAGAATTAACAAATCATCATCTTGAAAGCTCTGTACCCCCAGCGATATGCGGTTAAAGCCGGCCTCCCTTATGGATCTTAACTTGTCAGAATTTAGGGTGGCAGGATTAGCTTCCAGGCTTATTTCGGCAGTATCGTCGATTTCCAGGTGTTTTCTCACCGCACCCATGAGGCTTTTCAATTCTTCACCGGATAATATGCTGGGTGTTCCTCCACCTGCATACACTGTTTTCATCCGGGTATCCTTTAAAGATGCGGCCTTGATTTCCAACTCCTTTGGTACTGCCTTTATATATCGACTTAGGATCGCTGGAGAAACTGCCGGCAGAGAATAGAAATCACAATAGCTGCATTTTTTTAAACAAAAGGGTATATGTATATAAAGGCCCCTGTCGTTCGTTTCATATGCCACTGGCATAACTTGTCAGCCTCATTTCAGTTTGTATTCCAAAAGGAATATGCGGTAATTTAAGAATGATAATATGCGTATTTTAATAATCTATAAGATCCTGCTGATCCTATTCTTTTTCAATATCCATTACGCTCATAAAAGCATCTTTGGGTACTTCGATACGACCGATCTGCTTCATCCTCTTCTTGCCTTCCTTCTGTTTCTCCAGCAGTTTCTTTTTACGGGTAATATCACCGCCGTAACATTTGGCCAGTACATCTTTTCTCATGGCCTTTATGTTTTCTCTAGCAATTACCTTGCTGCCGATACCAGCCTGGATAACTACTTCATACATTTGCCGGGGAATGATCTTGCGGAGCCGCTGGGTAATAGACCTGGCTCTCTGATAGGAGTTGTCCTTATGGGTTATAAAACTAAGTGCATCTATTATTTCACCATTGAGCATAACATCCAGCTTCACCAAATCAGATATCTCATAATCACTCAATTCATAATCAAGAGAAGCATATCCTCTGGTTCTGGATTTCATTAGATCAAAGAAATCATAGAGAATTTCGGCCAGCGGCAGTTTATAAGTAATTATTACTCTCTGGGCAGTCAGGTATTCCATGTTTATATAAGTGCCCCGTTTTTCCTGGCACAGTTCCATAATAGTGCCCACATATTCCTGGGGAACCATGATGGTGGCCTTATAGTAAGGTTCCATCACTGCCTGTATTTTTTGGGCCGGCGGCCAGTGAGTAGGGTTTTGCACATCTGTTTCGCTGCCGTCGGTCAACAATATTCGATACACCACCACCGGGGCTGTAGCCATAAGGCTTAAATCATATTCCCGCTCCAGTCGTTCCCTGACAATCTCCAGGTGCAGGAGCCCCAGGAAACCGCAGCGAAAACCAAAGCCCAGGGCATCTGAACTTTCCGGTTCATAAAATAAGGAAGCATCATTAAGCTTGAGTTTGTCCAGGGCATCTCTTAGTTTTTCGAAATCATTGTTCTCCAGGGGATAAAGCCCACAATAAACCATGGGTTTTACTTCCTGATAGCCTGGCAATGCCCGGGGGGCTGGGAATCGGGCTCCGGTTATGGTGTCTCCTACCCGGGTATCGATGACATTTTTAACACCGGCTACCAGATATCCTACCTCGCCCGCCTTCAGGGTCTGCACCTCAGTCATATAAGGGTTGATCACTCCAATTTCAGTTACTTCAAACTGCTTGCCGGAAGACATCATCTTGATCAGGTCACCTTTTTGGACCTCTCCGGCCACCAGCCTTATATACGATATAGCGCCCTTGTAAGAATCGAAATAGGAATCGAAGATCAAGGCCTGCAAAGGGCCTTTTTCATCGCCAGCCGGGGCCGGAATTTTATGCACAATTGCTTCCAGAACTTCTTCAATACCCAGACCCATTTTGGCAGATATGGGAATAATCTCGCTCTGGTCAATCCCCAGGACGTCTTCCATTTCCTGTTTAACTTTCTCTGGCTCCGCCCCAGGCAAATCTATCTTGTTAACCACTCCGATAATCTCCAGATTTAATTCCATGGCCATATAAACATTGGCCAGGGTTTGAGCCTCAATCCCCTGGGAAGCATCTACGATCAGCAGGGCTCCTTCACAGGCCGCCAGGCTGCGGGATACTTCATAGGAGAAATCAACATGACCCGGAGTATCTATCAAGTTCAGTATATATTCCTTTCCATCTCTGGCCTGGTATTTCAATCTTACCGGCTGCAGCTTGATAGTAATGCCCTTTTCTCTTTCCAGATCCATCTTATCCAGGTACTGCTCCCGCATCTCTCTTTCGGTAAGCGCACCGGTGAACTGCAGCAGGCGATCTGCCAGAGTAGACTTGCCATGATCTATGTGAGCGATTATGCTGAAATTTCTGATTCTATCCTGCAATTTTTATAAAACCTCCAGAACTTCCATTTAATTATCATCTGAGATTTTGCATATTACTTTTCTAATCTGCACCATCTCGAATATGGTAGTAAATAAACCATCATACTACTTATATCCGTTATAGCAGATGCTCTATCTGCAACCTTACTTAATTATGCAGAATCCTCATCTTTAAATCGCTGAATCTTAGAAGATTATATCCTATAAATAGAGTCCTATCAATTAGCCCCCCCCCGGCAATTTCCTGCGCAGCATGTTAAGAAGCAGTTCGCTTTCTTCCAATTTAAAAGGATAAATTAAAATCCCATATACGACTACCCCGATCAGGACAGCTGCACCAGTTCCTAGCAGCAGGCCAGGTTTGCAGGGGTCCATTACTGCCAGCAGATATATGAGGGAGTAACGGACTGCGAAAAACATCACCATGGACGCCGCACCAGAAATCAGCAGGTTTTGCAGTATGCGCCCTCCTCCTATTTTACCGATTTTTATTCGCAAAATACCTATCAACAGCACCAAATTCACTATCCCGGCCAATGAATAGGCCAGGGCCAATCCCTGGTGCTGGTACGATGCAGATAGCTGCAGAGAA
>CAZBKS010000140.1:0-5958 GCA_964492475.1 uncultured Syntrophomonas sp.
GCACTTATCGTTAGAAGTGTAACCAAAGTCGACGAAGAATTAATTAAGAAAGGCACTCGCTTGAAAATTGTTGGCAGAGCCGGCAATGGAGTAGATAACATCGATGTGGATGTGTGCACCCGATATGGCGTAATTGTAGCCAACACACCGGACAGTAACACCATATCAGCTGCCGAACAAACCATAAGCCTGCTGCTTTCTTCCATAAGAAATACGGCTTGGGCCAATACTTTTTTGAAAGGTGGCACCTGGGATAGAAAGCCGTTTAGAGGAGTAGAACTATATGGCAAAACAGTGGGAATAGTAGGGTTGGGAAGAATTGGCTCCATGGTAGCTACCAGACTAAAAGCCTTTAATATGAAGGTAATAGCTTATGATCCCTATATATCAGACGAAAGGTTTGAGCGTTATGACGCGGAGAAGAAGGACAGCCTGGAAGAGCTGCTCCAAGAAGCAGATTTTATATCCGTGCATACACCCCGTAACGAAGAGACTATGCATATGTTAGATGAAAAAATGATGGACTTCGCAAAAGACGGGGTCCGGATAGTAAACTGTGCCCGGGGCGGAATAATCAAAGAAGAAGCCATATTAAAGGGTTTGGAATCTGGCAAAATCGCCAGTGCAGGTTTGGATGTTTTTGAGGTAGAACCAGCTCGAGATAATCCCCTTTTTAAACATGATAAGGTTGTGGTAACTCCCCATCTAGGGGCAGATACCTTTGAAGCCCAAAAAAGAGTAGGGGAAAATATCGCAGAACAGGTAATCATGGCACTAAGGGGCGAAATCGTACCCAATGTAGTCAATCTGCCTACTATGTTAGGGGAAGAACTGGAATACTTGAAGCCCTATATTATGCTGTCAGAGAAAATGGGCAGCATGTATTACCAACTGATCAGAAATCCGATCAGCAGGGTGGAACTTACCTACAGCGGACCTATGACCCGCAACGAGACCGAAATGCTGACAGTTGCATTTTTGAAGGGCTTATTACACCCGGTTATGGAGGACAAAGTAAATTATGTGAATGCTAAGTTAATTGCTGAAGAACGCGGCATTAAGGTTTATGAAAAGAAAGAAGAGACCAGCACCAGACGGTATAAAAACACCGTTGAGGCCCGTATATTTAACCATTCCTTTAACCTTAACCTAGTAGGGACACTATCCCGAGCCCGGCAGCCGCTACTGGTAGAGATTAATAATTATGAAACCGAAAACAACCTGGAAGGATACATTCTGCTGGTGGAGAATGAAGATCGGCCCCGGATAATAGGTCCCTTTGCTACCGCTCTGGGGGATCATGGGGTCAATATAGCTTCCATGAAAGTAGCCCGGAAAACCAAGGGGGACATCTCCATAATGCTAATCAATGTAGATAATAAAGTGGAAGAAGAGGTTTTGCTAGAACTGGAAAAACTTGACGGAATAACAGCTAAACCTAAACTACTGCGTTTTTAAACGGCTTTTTGGATAGTAAAGCGGGCTCTAAAAGATTAGGGCTAAGACTTAATGGAGTCGGGTAAAGGAGGGATTCAAGTGTTAGATGCCAGGCAAATAAGAGCAAATCCCGATTATATAAAAGCTCAATTAGTGAAAAGAAACATTTCTGGAGTACTGGATGGCTTTTTACTGTTAGACGAGAACCGGCGCGATATTCTGGGCCGGGTAGAAGAATTAAAGAGTTTTCGCAACTCCGCTTCTCAAGAAGTAGGCAAAAAGAAAAAAGAAGGACAGGAACCCACTGAATTAATGGAAAAAGTCCGGCAGATGGGTCAGGAGATCAAAGTTCTGGATGATCAGCTGAAACAGGTTGAAATACAGTTGGAAAAAATACTGCTCAATATACCTAACCTGCCTCATGAATCTGTTCCGGTAGGGGAGGATGAATCCAGTAACGTGGAAATAAGGCGCTGGGGCGATCCTCGCCAGTTTGCTTTTGAGCCATTGCCGCATTGGGATTTAGGCGTTAATCTGGATATTCTCGATTTCGAAAGGGCGGCCAAACTATCTGGAGCCAGATTTACAGTTTACAAGAGCGCGGGAGCATTACTGGAAAGGGCTATAATAAATTTTTACCTGGACATTCATACCCGGCAACACGGTTACCGGGAAATATTACCACCCTTTATGGTAACGGCGGATTGCATGCAGGGCACCGGACAACTGCCCAAATTTGCAGAAGATATGTTTAAGATAGATGGCATGGAGATGTATCTGGTTCCTACCGCAGAAGTTCCCTTGACTAACCTGTATCGGGAAGAAATACTGGAGCTGGGGCAACTTCCTCTTTATCTAACTGCATATACCCCTTGTTTTCGTGCTGAAGCAGGATCTCACGGGCGAGACACCCGCGGAGTTATAAGACAGCATCAATTTAATAAAGTTGAACTGGTCAAGCTGGTGGAACCGCAAAATTCTTATAACGAACTGGAAAAGCTAACCAGGGATGCTGAAGAAGTATTGCAAAAGCTGGGTCTGCCATACCGGGTAATGCTCTTGAGTACGGGCGATATGGGCTTCTCGGCGGCCAAAACCTATGACTTGGAAGTATGGATGCCCAGCTATAATGAATACAAGGAAATATCCAGCTGCTCCAACTGTGAGGCCTTTCAGGCCCGGCGGGCCAATATTAGATACCGTCCCGGACCGAAAGCTAAACCGCAGTTTGTGCATACTCTGAATGGATCAGGAGTTGCGGTAGGAAGAACCGTAGCCGCCTTATTAGAGAACTATCAGCAGGAGGATGGCTCAGTGGTAATTCCGGAGGTACTAAGACCGTATATGGGAGGACTGGATATTATAAAAAGCTGAACGGCAGAGGCTTAAATCACCTAAAAACAAGGTCTTTGTTTATTGACATAAAAATAGGCGTATGCTATACTTTCATTTGCATTGAATCAAAAAAATGCATCCTTTCAGATGGAGGGGTGTCCGAGCGGTTGAAGGAGGCGGTCTTGAAAACCGTTGAACCTTTGCGGGTTCCGTGGGTTCGAATCCCACCTCCTCCGCCATTAAAAGTTTATTACGGAGAGATGGCCGAGTAGGCTGAAGGCGCTCGCCTGCTAAGCGAGTAAGCGGCTAATACCTGCTTCGAGGGTTCGAATCCCTCTCTCTCCGCCATATATTACAATGAGTTTAGACTTGGATAACGGATGCATAATATAGATGCAATAAGCGCCCGTAGCTCAGCTGGATAGAGTGACAGGCTACGAACCTGGAGGTCGGGGGTTCGAATCCCTCCGGGCGTGCCATATTTTAATAGATAGATGGTAGTAAAATGCATAACTAGGAAAGCCATGGGTTTTCCTAATTTTACTGTCAAACCCAATAATTTGCGCCCGTAGCTCAGTGGATAGAGCAACGGTTTCCTAAACCGTGTGCCGGGGGTTCGACTCCCTTCGGGCGCACCATATGGCGGTGATTCCCACTCATGAGGGATGAAGAATATATGCGGGAAGCTCTTGAACTGGCTCGCAGGGCATTTGACCGGGGAGAAATCCCGGTGGGAGCAGTTATCGTTATTGATGATAAAATAATTGCCCGGGCCCATAATGAGAAAGAGCTGCGCAATGATGCCACAGCCCATGCAGAAATCCTGGCTTTACAGCAGGCTGCCAAGTATCTGGGCAGTTGGCGGTTAACCGGGGCCACCATGTATGCTACCCTTGAGCCCTGCTCAATGTGTGCAGGAGCTATGGTGAATGCCCGGCTGGGGAAACTGGTATTTGCTGCCCGGGATGAGAAAGCAGGAGCAGCCGGGTCCATACTGGATATTGTAAGAGCTCCCTACTTGAATCACCAGGTTCAAGTTAAAGAAGGGGTTTTACAGGAAGAGTCAACGGAACTGTTAAGTACCTTTTTTGATGAATTAAGGAGAGATGGCCGAGCTGGCCGAAGGCGCTCGACTCGAAATCGAGTAGGCGGTTAATCCCCGCCTCGTGAGTTCGAATCTCACTCTCTCCGCCAGAGAATAACTATCATAACTATAAATACAATTTAATATCTTACGGAGAGGTGGCTGAGTTCGGCTGAAGGCGCTCGATTGGAAATCGAGTGGACGGCTAAAACTGTCCCGAGGGTTCGAATCCCTCCCTCTCCGCCATTAATCAAGGAATACCAAGGGGTTTAACGCTTACCTTAGAGCGGAAGCCCCTTTTGATATTTTATGCAAACGGTGGGTCTGGAGTAGCCCTTGGAAGCGAAATTGGGAGAGAATAGACGGAAATAGGGAACAAAACTTATAAAAACTACCCAACGTAAAAATGCTAAGTGGGGTTACTCAGTATCTGCTGGTCTAGTATTATAGTTGAATAATCTCTCCTGTCCTGCATAAATCATAGTCGCCTAAGCCTTGCACTTCATTTTTAAAAGCGAGTGAATTTACAACCTCAATTAATCGTTGTATGGCTGGACGGGTCAAATCATCCTGGCGAATAATTAATTCGTAAGGTTCCTTTTGCATGGGCACAAACTCAATCCCGCGAACCTGCAAAGCTGCTTTTTGAATTCCCAATCCTACATCCGCAAGTCCACGTGCAACTGCACTTGCTACAGCCAAGTGAGAAGTTGCCACTTGATCGTAACCGTTAATGGATTTCCGGTCAATTCCCAATTGACGCAGTTTTTCATCCAGCAACACTCGGGTCCCGCACCCCGGTTCCCGGTTAATAAAGCAAATATCATTATTGGCAAGATCAACCCAATCTTTAATATTTCTCGGATTACCTTCCGCCACATAAAATCCTAGCTGCCGGTAAGCCAAATGAATACTGATTACTGGAATGCCAGGCAGTAAACGTTTTACAAAGGGAGCATTGTAATGACCAGTATCAGCATCCAGCAGGTGTGCTGAGGCAGCATCGGCATGTCCTTGATAAAGCGCCAGTAAGCCGGCAAAACTCCCCACATGCTTTCTATATATTCGAATGGGGACGGGACTGTTTTCAACATGCCTGGCTAATATATCCAAAATAGCATCCAAACCACATATTATCAAATCGATTTTATCAGTACGGGGGAGTGATTCAGAAAATAATTCACTGTCTTGTCTGCTGCCGTAACTGGATGGGACTAAAACACTGGTCTGGCTGACCTGTTGCCGGTATTTATCAACATCCCCAGGATTTATCCGAAGCTTTCGCCCAATACGGAAGGCTGGCAAATCTCCGCGCTTTACAAGTTGATACACGGTATGTTTCTTGATTTTTAATATTTCCGCAACATCCTCCGGGGTCAAAGAATTATTGTCTGGCATGTAAACCATCTCCCTGTCTTGACAAATACTTATTTTATATTTTAACATAGGCTATATTGATGTACAGTGTAGTTATGTTGTTTTTTGTAATGTCATGTGATGTGATGTAATGTTTGTGCAACAGATTGCGGCCTTTTATTTCATCTATTTTACACTTCCCGTTTAAAACGAAGCGATAAGATGTCCCTCGTTTGTTTAAGAGGTCGGGTTCCTATTAACAAAACAGGCGGCGGGTTCGCCTCGTTGCGGCGGTGCCTAAAGATTGTTATGTAAGGGGGTAATAAAAGAATATACATAAATGCAGAAAAGAACCTATACGAGGAGGAATATTTATGAAACTATTTAAAAAAATGTTGGTATTGTTAACTATGCTGACGGTCCTGTTGGGAATGTCCACCTCTGCATCAGCAGCAACACCGGTTATCACTATTGATGGAAGCCCGATTTCCATTTCGTCTTCTTACGGAACACCTTTTATTGATTCAGCGGACCGGGTGCAGGTTCCAATCAGAGTAATTTCTGAAAAACTGGGTGCAAAAGTGTCTTGGGACGCTAAGACCAAAACGGCAACAATCGATGGAACCATCAAAATCAAGGTCGGGTCATCAGAAATCACTACCGCTTATGGAACGATTACTATGGACACCCAGGCTGTCATCAAAAAAAGCAGGGTTTACGTTCAGTTTAGGTCGGTAACGAATGAT
>CAZBKS010000141.1:0-3644 GCA_964492475.1 uncultured Syntrophomonas sp.
CATCTTTATCGAACTGGGTTATAATAGGACCCAGGGCCGATTTCTGCAATGGAGTCAGATTTATAAGAGGTATACTGCTTATTACCACCCCGCCCAGATGAGTGCCCAAAAAGCGAGGAAACCCGGCTATTCTCTCACTCACATCCAGCAGCAGGCGGAATCTCTCCTCCTGCAGTGGGCTGTTTTGCAATTCTGGCAGAGTACTTAAGACTTTGCGTATATTGTCGGCGTGAGTATGAGGTAATTTTTTAGCTATCCGGCCCAGCTCTTCTTCTCCAAAACCCAGGGCCTTACCCAGCTCCCTAATAGCTGAACGGGCCTGGAAGGTATTATAAGTTGCCACCCGGGCTACCCGTTCATCACCATAACGATGATAAACGTAATCAATTACTTCATCCCGATAGCGGGATTCAAAATCTATATCTATATCCGGCAGCCCTTTTCTTTCCGAACTCATAAACCGCTCGAATAAAAGCCCGCGTTGAAGGGAATCCACCTCTGATATATAAAGGCAATACACCACCAGTGAATCAGCCGCTGAACCACGTCCTGCGTAACGTATTCCCCGGCTGCGGGCATAACGGGCTACATCCCATACCACCAGAAAATAATCTGCAAAGCCCAGCTTTTCTATGACCTCAATTTCACTTTCCAGCCGTGCCCTCACCTTGCGGCTTACCTTTCCGTACCTGCTCCGCGCGCCTTCAAAAGCCAGCCTGCTTAACATCTGCCCGGAAGTCTCCCCGCTCCTATCAGAGCAGCAGGGCAGATGGGGCTGTTTAGTCTGGAAAACCGCTTCACATTCTTCGGTTATGCGTACGGTATTCTCCAGAGCCCGGGGAAAGGATGAAAACAATGTTTTCATCTGGGGAATTGCTTTTAGATAATTTTCGCCATTCAAAGGACGCAGGTGATGTATATCCTGTACCCGGGTAAGAGTTCGGATACAGGTTAAAAGATCATGAATTATAAAGTCCTGGTGTCGGGCGTAGTGTACGTTGCTGCTGGCAGCCATTTCTATATCCAGGTATTCTGCCAGTTCCATCAGCCTGCGGTTCAAAAAAAAATCCCCGGGCAGGCATCCACCCTGAAGTTCTATATAAAAATTATCCTTACCCAGAATGTCCAGATATTCCTGAGCCCGCAGGCAGGCCTCTTCATACTGCCCCTGTAGTATGAGCCGGTTAATTTCACCCTTGCGGCAACCGGATAATACGATTACCTCCTCCAGCCCTTCCAAACTTCTGAAAGCCGCCGCCGGCTCACCACGGGGATTATCAAGATGGGCCCGGGTTAGAAGCGAACATGTTGCCGCATAGCCCCGGGGATTGCGAGCCAGAAGAGTCAGGTGCCCGCCCCCCTCCAGGGTAAGCTCCACCCCCTGCACCGGCTTTATACCTGCCTCCCGGGCGGCATTATAGAATTTAACAGCCGCGCAGACATTATCATGGTCAGTAAGGGCCAGAGCAGGCATATCCTGTTTCACTGCTTTTTTTACCAGTTCCTCAACCGGGCTGGCACCATCCAGAAATGAAAACGGACTATGGGTATGCAAATGTACAAAACTCATCTAATCTCAGCTCCCAGGGCCACAACAAAAACGTCCCCTTGTGGCCCAGTCAATCATAAACCCGATATAAAAACCATTCCCCGGAAGAAAGGTCATTAAATATTTCCCTTATTCCCCGATCCTGGCAGTAAATACGATAAAATACCTTTTCACTCTCACCCTCCCACCAACATCCGGTATCATGCCAGGACTCCAGAATGGTTTCCACTCGCACTCTAAGCTGGTCTGTTTCTATGATCAGCGGCCTGTGCAGGTTCCCGTACTGCACTTCTATAGGTTTAAAAATCTTCCCTGCCATTTTTGCCTTTCCGGTACAACCTTTCTTTTCCACAAGCGCAAAAATCACACTATACCAAAAACCTATAATCGAGTCGTTCGCGGCTCGGAATATAGTCATCGCGTCCAGAGAGATAGTTTGCTATTCATTGTGAAACCTTTTCGCGTGGAGAACGCATCCCTCTTCTGTATTAATACGTTCTTTAATTCTTTAAGCGTAAGTTACGATTTCTTGAGATTATCATTCATAAGTCTCCAGGGATCATAATAGGCCAGTATTATTTCCCGCCGGGCTTCTTCCTGACCCAGCAGCACCTTACCAGGAAAACGGCTCTCCAATTTTTCCACAACTTTTTCTATCCTTAACCTGCTGTCATTTCTTTCACAGGGAAAAAAGGAAAATAGATCCTGCTCCTGCCAATCCAGTGAAGATATCTCTGCCAGTATGATTCTACCTTCTGCTGGAATACGGCTGAATTTCATCTTATCCAGCAACCCGGTAATGACATCAGCCAAAAAATCGGCTCTATAACCCTGGATTTTTAATCTGCTTTCGTTTTTCACGGTCTTACCAACAAACTTTATTTCCAGGCCGACTATCCGGCATCCGGAATTCCTCTTTTCCAGCAGTGCCTGCAGAACCTGGCAGGCTTCCCTGATTTGAATGTCAGTAAAAATCCGGTTAAAGCTGGCTTCGCTAAAAAACAGCGGATAAGATATTTCCAGCGGAGGATACAGCCCCAAAACCGGCCTGTCATCAATACCCTGGCACTGCCCCATCAACCTCATCCCCTTTTCTCCCAGCAGAGATACCAAGCGGCTTACTGGTACTCCCTTTAATTCTCCAACTTTGGAAAATCCCGCTCTTTTAAGCTTTTTGCTTTCCTGAGCTGTAATTGCGGTAAACTCTTCCAGGGGAATGGAAGCCATAAACTCCTCTTCTTTCCCTGGTAAAACCTCTATAAGTTGAGCCTCCCGTCTTTTAATACCGCGATACAGCTTTTCGGCCGGCAGTCCGCTCCGTTTCAGTGCATTTTCCGCCACCACACGAGATGATGCCAGTGATATTCCAGCTCGCTGACCGGTTAAATGATAATTTCTTTTAACAATAGCCCTTAATATATCCAATACCGGACCGCAGCCACTGAGATCACAGAACAAACTGCCATCTTCCTGCGGTTCTACCAGGGGCGTATATAAACTGCATTCATCCAGTACTTCTTCCGCTATTTCCTCGACGGCAGGTTTTAAATAAATAATTCTGCGCATCTTCCATCACCATTACTTTTATTGTATTAACAATAATATAACAGAACATGTGTTCGGTCAACCACTGTTTGAATGAGGCGCGGGGACGGTTCTCTTGCCTCGTTTTTCATTTGATGGTTTAACAAAAAACGAGGCAAGAGAACCGTCCCCATGCCTCACCCGTGTCTTACTTCAATAATTCCTGGTCTTCTTCAGTCATGCTTCCGGGACTGAGCTGTTCTCTTTCTTCCAGCATATTCATGAAAAGATCTTTTAGTAAATCAAGTTCGTCTATCTTCTTTTTTAAAAAATTAGTCTGCTGGTCTACCGCATATTGAGCCAGTTGCACATCTTTATGCGTCTTGATAAGGAAGCCCTTCACCTCATCTATCTGCATTGTCAATTCGTCTATTCTGTCCATATCTTCCCCCCTATCACCTATCACAATAGATAAATATATTCGACGCCACAAAAGCTCTTTCCTGCGAGGCGCGGGGACGGTTCTTTTGCCTCGGTTTTGATCTTTCGATAAAAACCGAGGCAAAAGAAC
>CAZBKS010000141.1:3654-5944 GCA_964492475.1 uncultured Syntrophomonas sp.
TGTGTTTTTTTGCTGTGTTTTTTAGGTTTGTATTTAAAAAAAACAGGTGTCAATTCTCAGTGCCCCGCGCCTCGCCCGCGTCTCATTCAAAATATATGCTGCGGCTGGGAAATGCTACGCTCACTTCCATCTCCTCTAAAATCTCCATGATCTTGAAGTTAATATCCTGGCGTACAGCCAGGAATTCATCCCAAACGGTAGTATTGGTAAAGAAATATATAAATATATCCAGGCTGCTGTCATTAAATTGTTCAAAGAAGACCAGGATTTTTTCCGGGTGGACATCCGGGTGATTATCCAGCATTGCTCTTAAGTTAACTACACATTGTTCAAGTTTAGAGCGTGGAGTATCGTAAGTAACTCCCAGATGAAACTGGATGCGCCTCTTACCCATGCGAGTGTAGTTGGTAATCGGTTCTTTGGCCAGGGTAGAATTAGGCACAGTTATAAGTGACTGGTCAAAGGCTCTCACCCTGGTACTGCGAAAACTTATGTCTTCAACTATTCCCTCTACACTGGGAGTAACGATCCATTCTCCGATGGAAAAGGGTTTTTCCATTATTATAACGATGCCTCCGAATATGTTGGATAGAACATCCTGGGCTGCCAGGGCAAATGCCAAACCTCCTAAGCCCAAGCCAGCAATAAAACCATTAACCTCATATCCCCATTCCTGGGCTATGACAACTATGGCCAGGGCTAATACTATGAATCGTACCACCTTGGAAAAAAATGAAATGAGTATATCATCTATCTTAAATTTCTCTTTGATTTCACGGGATAAAACCGATTCCCCGCCTGCCATAGCATAAAATCCCCAGGCAATCAGCCCAATTATAATGGAGCGGTAAATATCCAATATGATTTGGTCTGCACTGATGCTCAGAGGCAGGTAACAAAGGGCAAAAAACGCCCCGGTTAATAATATAAACCATTCTACCGGCTTCAAAAATGCAGTTAATAATTTATCATCAAGGTCGTTACCACTTTTGCGGGCCAGTTTTTCCAGCCAGGGGAAAATGTATCTTTTCACTACTTTATCTACTAACAAAAAAACCAGATATATGAGCAAAGCACCGAGCACTGCTCGAACTGCTGCATTCTCAAGCACTGCCTGTAGTGAAGTAAATCCCAGCTGGTTAAGATAGTCGTTTATCATCATTCTCTACCAATTAATAAAAAGTGGTAGATACCTCCTTTCGCGAGCATATAATAAATATTACCACAATCTGCTGTCAGGTCATATTGGCGAAGGGAAAAAGCAAAATCCGATAGTATTTATGATTTTATCTGCAGTATTTACCCCGAAGTTGACCTTCACTTTATTTCCGCACTAAACTCAAGGTATGCTCAACAATTAAGCGGGCAACATTTCTGGGCTTTCCATAAACAGGATAATGATGGCCTCCTATGCCAGGTCTGGTGTTAGCTTCCACAATAATATAATTTGAACTGTCAGGTTCTTTAGCATGGTCCTGGGCAAGTATATCTACACCTATTACATCCAGACCAGGTACTATTAATGAAACCCGCTCGGCAACCTCTTTAAATAATGGATGTACTTCATCTGTTATATCACACGAATCGGCCCCCGTGGATAAGTTTGCTTTCCAATCGATCAAAACAACTTCATCCTTACCTGGTATGCTATCCAATTCAAACCCCTGACTTTGTATGACTGAAAGGCGATGATGATTAAACTTGATTAACTTGTTCATCAGGTTGGGGTTCTTTTTCCTTAAATCGTTCTTGTTCTTAATCAGCATTTCCACTGTATCTATGCCATTGCCTATAACGTGGGGAGGAATTCGTTGAACTACAGCTGCACACTTATTTCCAACTATTAGATACCTTGCTTCAATACCGCCAACAAACTGCTCTTCAATGAGTATTCCCCTATTGGTAACTGCAACCGCATTATTCCAGGCGTCTTCAAAATCCTCTTTATTTCTTACACCAACGGTTATACCCATACCCTTTCTTCCATCAGCAGGCTTTACAACACATGCCTTCAGGCTCAGGACAAACTCCTCGGCTTCTTCCTTTTGACGCTTATTAAAGAGTTTCCCTTTCGCTATTGACACCCCTGCTTCACTCAAGAATTTCTTTATAATATTCTTATTTTTTAAGATTCGCCAACCAAGTAAAGACGTATTTGAAGACTCAGTTTCCAAAAAACACAACTTTCTGTCTCCAGTATCAACTACAAGAAACTTATCTATAGCTGTAGATCCATACCCCAGCCTGGCAAACTCATCTGAAAGCAGTTTGTGGGTTGAAAATCCCTCTT
>CAZBKS010000142.1:0-5904 GCA_964492475.1 uncultured Syntrophomonas sp.
CGGATTACGTCCTGTTTGCGTTCATTAAGACTGCGATGGAAAACTAACAGTTCTGCAATCTGCCTTATCTGAACCTCATCCAGACCCCCGGTCATTTCTTTTCGATATCGAGCAATAAAAGGTATGGTGTTGCCATCGTCCAGCAGCTTTACGGTACTGTTAACCCTGCTAATGTCAATGCTGCTGACACTAGCTATAATGTTAAAGATCTGATTATGCATAAATCCTCCTTTAGAACCATGAATATTAGAAATAAGTATCAATTATCTTTTCGGCCAGCCTTTTCTCCGTTTCTGCTCTGCTCAGCAGCAGCATAACCAGCAAAAACCACTGCCATTTTTCAGCTTCTGTTTCACTTATGGTGTTTATATTATTTATAAATTCCATATCCTCTAAAGCGCATTCTTCCAGTTTTATATATCTGTCCTTCTCTATTTCCAAAAAAGTGTCATATACTCTTTCCAGATATTTTTCATCCTGTTTTAAACCATCAAAAAGATGAGAAAACAGTTCACCAATATCGTTAATGGACAGCATCTGTTTGAGCTTATAAATCAGTATCAGTAAAATCATATTGTCTTTAGAATACTTTTTATTTTTGGGGGGTATTAAAAGTCCAGCTTTGGCGTAGTTATTAATCATTGCTTTGGTTAGTATTTTATCTTTATCGTTTCTTTTGAAACCACCCAGTTTATTATCAATATAGGTAGTCACCTGGTCCATGTAAAGCTCAATATCGGGAATATCTGCAGTCCTAACCTGGGCTGCGGAAGAAATTGCCCTGATAAGGTCAGCCAGATTTTCTTGTTTAAGCATAACTATTCCCCCATCCATTTATTATCTAAAATATCTCTGCATAAATATTATTATTTATTGCCTAATTGCACAAGATATATTATTATATAAATACGTTAACAAGTAGTTTTAATTACTATATGTGAGTTTACGGAGGTTCCATATGCGTTCTGATCATAAAATTCAATCCATGAGCAAAGATGTAAATACAAGCAAATCCTGGCCATTCAGAATAACCAGGTTTATTCGACCTGATGAATGGGTAAACGGTTTGACTCACCTGCTGGGAGTATTCCTGGCTGTTCCAGGCCTGTATATGCTGATACTCCAGGCACCTGCCGGAAAAAATCTGGCCTTTTATATGTCTCTGTATATTTTTGGTATCAGTCTGTTCCTTCTTTATATGGCCAGTACAACTTATCACCTGTTAAATATATCCGAACGCTGCACCATAAATTTAAGGCGTATTGATCATATAATGATTTATATACTTATCGCTGGCTCCTATACTCCCATATGCATAATAGCCCTGCCCGGTTGGTGGGGATGGGGACTGTTAATTGCGGTGTGGAGCCTTACTGTGGGCGGTGTCTGTCTAAAAATCTGGTGGCTTCATGCCCCCCGCTGGTTGTCGACCCTTTTATATATCCTGATGGGCTGGATGGTCATGGTAGCACTATATCCACTTTATCTGCAGGTCTCGTTCGCCGGGATTTTCTGGTTGGCTTTAGGAGGACTCAGCTATACTGTTGGAGCAATATTTTATGCCTTAAAAAAACCAGCTATTAAAATAAAATACCTGGGGTTTCATGAGATATTCCATGTGTTTGTTCTGTTGGGCAGCTTTTGTCACTACTGGATGGTATACCGATATTTGCTCTCGGTTTAAAAGAAAAAGCGGCCCTCGTCGGGACCGGACGGGCCGCATAAATTATTTATATGGTCAAAATTTCCACTCCATCTTCAGTAACTCGCACCGTATGTTCCCATTGAGCAGATAAAGATCCGTCCTGGGTTACCGCTGTCCAGTTGTCTTCCAGCACCTTACAGCGATAATCCCCGGCATTTATCATCGGTTCCACGGTAAGAACCATGTTGGGTACCAGCACCATGCCTGCCTGTTGCTGTCCATAATGCTGCACAAATGGATCCTCATGAAAATCATTGCCGGTTCCATGGCCACCATAATTCTGCACTACCGAAAAGCCGTATTTTTTGGCGTGCTGTTCAATAGCATAACCTATGTGTCCAGTGCGATTAAAAGGTTTAACCTGCTCTATCCCCAGGTTCATGCATTCGCAGGCTGCTTGCACCAGGGTCCTGGCTTCCTGGGAAGGGTCTCCCAGCAGAAACATGCGGCTCATATCGCCATAGAACCCATTTAGTATGCAGGTTATATCAATGTTCAGTATATCTCCATCTTTTAAAATGGTATTATCAGGAATCCCATGACATATAACATTATTCAGAGAAGTACAAACGCTCTTGGGATAACCATTATAACCTAACGGGGCTGGAATTGCATTATTTTTTATAGTCAAATCATGAACCCAGGTATTGATATCATCTGTGGTTATTCCCATCTGTATTTTTTCCGTGATAATATCCATAATTTTTTTGCTTAGCTGGCATGCCTTACGGATGCCTTCTATCTGTACTTCCGTTTTTATTAAATTACGACCTGGTATGGGAATACCCAACTTCCTCATCTCTTTCAGTTGTTCATCCTGTTCCATATGGCATTTCTTGTATTTATTCCCGCTCCCGCACCAGCACGGATCATTACGGGATATCCTCTTATAAAACATGTTTAGATAAATAATCTCCTTTCTGCGAATGCTCAATCTTAATATCTGCTCTTATCTATCTTACCCCTAAGTCGCCCGGATTGTCACTGTAGTTTGAAATATCAGGGCTCAGCTTATGGTAAAACAGTACTCCATCTGAATCAACATAACAGCCTTTCCAATTCTGATACCGTCTCTACTATACATGAAGGCTGGGAGTATAATAATTCTTCCCGGGAAGCATAGCCGTAGGCAACGGCGGCCACATCTATCCCATTAGCCTGGGCACCTTCCACATCATGTTTTCTATCCCCCACCATGATGATCTCATCACTTGGCAGGTACTTAAAATTGTCGAGCACTATAGCTATAAGTTGTGCTTTATCTGTCATACTACCGTCCAGGTTGCTGCCAGCCACCAGGTTGAAAAACCGCAGCAGGTTAAAATGATCCAGAATTTGTTCAGCATAAACACCTGGTTTCGAGGTTGCCACGGCCATCAGACGGCCATGCCTTTGAAGACGCTTAAGTAAGGATGGTATGCCTGCATAAACCTTATTTTCAAACATACCGTTTATAGCAAAATATTCCCGGTAATATTGTACTGCCTGCCATGCCTGGGAACTGCTTAAAGCATAGAATTTTTGGAACGAATCTGCCAGCGGCGGACCTATAAAAGCCCGAAGTTTATAACGATTTTCCTCAACTATCCCCGATTTTGTCAGGGCATACTGAACTGAATTAATAATCCCCTCGGCAGAATCAGTCAGGGTTCCATCCAAATCAAATATTATCAATTTATATTTTTTCAATTTTAATCATTCCCCGCCATAAGGATATTAATGCCGCATCAACAAGGTATCATCCACTATCACGTTAATCGCCTCACCGGGCTTTCCATCCTCCGTCTATACATAAAACCTGAGCATTGATATAGGCTGCATCTCTGGAAAGAAGAAACACACAAGCACTGGCAATTTCTTCCGGCGCAGCCATCCTGCCTGCAGGAAGCTCATCCAGCAGGATCTTTATGTCTTCTCCATCCAAGTTAGAGTATATCATATCCGTTGCCACTGGCCCCGGAGCGATGGCATTTACGGTTATTCCGGAAGGGGCCACTTCGCTCCCCAGGGCTTTGGTAAAGGCTATCAGTCCTCCTTTGGATGCGGCATAAGCTGCCTCCAAAGATGCTCCGTTTATGCCCTGGGTAGATGCAATATTTACTATCCGGCCATATTTTTTCCTGATCATGTATGGCAGCACTTCTTTGCAACATAAAAAGGCACCCTTCAAGTTAACATTCATAATTCGGTCCCACTCAGCGGAACTGGTATCCTGTACCAGGGACCTTAGAGTTACCCCGGCATTGTTTACCAGCAGGTCAACTTCACCCATAGTACTTCTAATTTCGGTAAATAATCGGGCCACTTCCTGCTCACTGCCGATGTCTCCCTGTAGTGCCACAGCAGTATATCCATACTGCTGCAATTCTGCGATTAGTGTCCTGGCTTCTTTAGCGGACGAATTATAGTTCACTGCCACCCGGGCCCCCCGGGCGGCAGCCGCCCCGGCCACACCCGCACCAATAACTCGACCGGCCCCCGTTACAAAACATACCAGTCCTTCCAGGCTGTTATATTGATCCACAACTGCACCTCCCGGTTCAACAGTTTACCATTATTAAAACCCTGTAACCCATTATAACCATTATAATATAAGCAGTGGGGGTTTCCCATGCGTAGACTGGTGACGGCATATTTATCTTTACAAATACGCACATTACTTATTACTGTGAAATCAATGATTACACTGCGAAAACCAGCACATTATACCTTTTGGCAGTGAAACCAATCAATAAAAAAAACTCCGGCCTGTTTTTAAACTGCCGAAGTTTGGTAACCAGTTTTGATTTGTCAGGTGGCGGAGTGAATATTAGACTCATGACCAAACAAAAAGGAACATTTTGTCAACCGCTCTCAACAACCCAACTTATATAATTAAAAAAGACATATACTATATGGTAAACATTGAAAAAAGTTCAAGAACCTGCTCGTTAGTTTTTCTCCGCCACCCTTATTAAATTATAATGCCGGCAGCCGAATATGGTCAACAACCACATTTTGGAATAAAGTTTTTTATCATTTAATAGCTGACACATGGGTTTTTATTAATTTGTTTACGTGCAAGTAGGGTTTAATTTAAAAAAGCTCTTTCAATATGAATTTTTGAAACATTCCGAATACTACATCTTGACAAAGAGGACTTCGTCTCATACAATTAAAGCACCTTGGAGACTTTTTGTCGGCAAGATATTTCAATGTTAATTCTTTTTACTACTTACTAGAGTTTTCCCGACCCAGAAAAGCTGAAAATTTAAATAGGTTTTCTGAATATTTCTTAAATCTATAGAATAATGATTAATACGTCAAAAACCCAATTTTATAAATCAGCAATAAGGCCGGCGATGAAATTTTTCTAGCAATTTGTAGTTATCCATTCCAGCTTATTCACATCACGAAGATTTAGCCAAAGCAAATCAGATATTTATTGGCTATATCCGCTCATTTTGCAGTTTATTTCCACATTTTGGGACGGCCTAATATCTCTATATCTCTAACTCTTTTACTCAGAATAAGAACTTTCGATTTTCAGCAACAGTTGGAATTCGATGTAAAATAATTGGTGAGGGAGGTGTACAATAGTAGATTTATTCCCTTAAGTAGATAGATAAGAGTTCAAATGAGAAAAGGAGGAGTTTAAATGTCTGGACATGGAAGTGGTTGGGCGAATCCCGCCCCCGCGGGTTTGCTTGCTCTGGCAATAGCATGTTTTACTTTTTATGCGATTTTAGGAGGCAAGGTTGAACATTCCTGTATACCATTACTCGGCTGCTGGTTGCTCGGTGGTGCCATAGTGCAGTATAGAGTAGCAGTTATTGAACTTGAAGAAGGGGCTACAACCGGTGGTAACGTATTCCTGTTCTTCTCAGCTTTCTTCATGTTTGTTGGTGGAATAGAGTTTATTTTTAAATATCTGGCCCTTGCCAATGGTTGGCCAACAATAGACGCTCGGATAGACGGTTATGCCTGGTTGGCATTATGGATCGGTCTCTGGATGTGGACTCCGGCATACTTCAAGTCTCCACTGGTTATGACCTTTGTAGTTCTTTTCCTTGACATAGCAGTTCCTATCGTTTGCCTGCAGGATATGGGAGTAATCGGTCATGATTATGCATGGCTTGCGGCTGATACACTTCTTGCAGGTGGACTTTGCGGTATTTACATGGCATCAGCTATTGTGCTCAATACCGAGTTCGGAAAGG
>CAZBKS010000143.1:0-5893 GCA_964492475.1 uncultured Syntrophomonas sp.
CCACTCATATCCTGGATCCTATAACCGGGACAGGTGAATACAAAGTATGTGCGGTGAAAATAAGCAAAGTTGAGGTGTAAAATATGCGTAGAGTTCCTTTGGAGAATGCGGTAGGTTTGACCCTGGGTCATGATATTACCAGGATAGTGCCTCAACGTGAAAAATACTGTGCTTATGCCCGAGGCCACGTCATAACTGCTGATGATATACCTCGTTTTTTGGAACTGGGTAAAAAGCACATTATGGTCTGGGAACCGGATGATAACCTGGTCCATGAAGATGAGGGAGCCCAGCGAATTGCCAAAGCCGCGGCTGGAAACGGAGTATTTCATCTAAAGCCCAGTCAGGGCCGGGTCAATTTAAAGGCACAGTATGATGGGGTATTGAAGGTACAGACTGAACGACTTGGCTGGGTAAACAATATCGATGATATAATAATGGCTACCCTGCACAACAATAGTCCGGTGTGCAAAGATCAGACTATAGCCGGTACACGAATAGTACCTGTAGCTATTGAGTCTCATGCGTTGCAGGAGGCGGAAAGACTTTGCTCAGAACCTGCTGCTCTGCTTACTGTTAAGCCTTACCAGCCATTATGGGTAGCCGTTATAACTACTGGTTCGGAAGTTAATAATGGTTTGATCAGAGATGGTTTTGGCCGGGTAATCAGGCACAAAATCATACCCTTTGAAGGACGCTGGATGAGCCAGGTAACGGTACCCGATGATGCGGATTTAATAGCCCTGGAAATCCAGAACTTTATTTCCGAAGGAGCCCAGTTGATAATGGTCACCGGTGGTATGTCGGTAGATCCAGATGACGCTACTCCATCAGGAATTAGGCACTCTGGAGCTGAAGTGGTTTTTTACGGGGCACCGGTTTTACCAGGGTCACAATTTATGCTGGCCTACCAGGGGACGGTACCCATCTGTGGAGTGCCAGGAGGAGCTTTGTTCAGCCGCAGAACTACCCTGGATCTTCTTTTACCACGTTTATTCTGTGGTGATATGGTTTCTCGTGCAGATATCGTAGCACTAGGACATGGAGGACTCTGCCAGGAATGTGAGGTTTGTCATTATCCGCTCTGTCCTTTCGGCAAATCCAGTATATAAAGGCAGGGTAGATTATGAAGAAAGACCTGAGTATTGAAGAAGCTCAACAGCTGATCCTGGAGAATATATGTCATCTTCCATCGGAAAGGGTGTCCATAATGCAGGCAGCCGGGCGGGTATTGGCTGAGGAATTACTGGCTGATGAAAATCTGCCTTCTGCACCTCAATCCGCAGTTGATGGATTTGCCCTGGGCGATGACAGAGCTCCAATTAACAGCTGTTTTTCATTAGTAAATCACATATTGCCGGGTGATTTCACTCATACCATGCTCGGCAGTGACGAGGCCGTGAGAGTGGTTACAGGTGGGGAACTGCCATCTGGTACCCTTTCAGTAATAATGCATGAAAAAGTACTGTCCGACGGTAACAAGATAAGCATACTGGAAGAAATAAAGCCGGGTAGCAATATCAAGCAGGCAGGAGAAGATTATAAGCGGGACGAGACACTGGCAAACCATAAAACGTTGCTTACTGCAGGTCATATTGGATTGCTGGCAGCTTTTGGACACAGCGAAGTATCAGTATATCAGCGCCCGCGAGTTGCTCTGTTAGGACTGAGCAGGAACGTGGTTCCCTGTTGGCAAACTCCAGAGCCGGGCCAGACCAGAGACAGCAACAGCCCTCTATTGGCTGCCCTCATTAACCAGGCGGGAGGCTCGGTAGCAGGATATAAACTGGTTTCGGAACTTGGAGAACAAGAATTGATATGCTGCCTGAATAATCAAAAATCAATGGCGGACTTGATAATAATAACGGGAGGCACATATGCCGAAAAACAGAGTGAAGCACAATCGCTGTTGGAATCTGCAGGCGCCCGCATGATTTACTGGGGCACAGATATTCAACCAGGAAGTCATAATGGTTTAGCCCTGTATGATTCAACCCCGGTATTTGCCCTGTCCGGAAACCCAGCTGCCTGTGCGGTCGGTTTCAACCTTTTTGTTGTACCTGCCCTGCGTTGCATGCAGGGTCTATCCCCCCCACTTGAAAAGGTACAGGCCAAGTGTACCAACGGAATTAATAAAACAGCCCGTTCACACCGTTTGCTAAGAGGTAGAGTCAGCTACAGCAGCCAGGGTTGGGAGGTTACAATCCTGCCCGGGCAAAAAACCAGTATGCTAAGATCACTGGTCAACTGTAATGCTCTTATAGATATGCCAGCCGGACATCCGCCTCTGAAGTCAGGTCAGGAGGTAACTGTGTTTCTTGCTGAAAAGCATATGAGCGTTTTATAAATCCAAATACATGAGAAAGATCAAAATTCAGGAGGTGAAACAATAATGGCAGACTATCAAGAAATAGTCGGCAGATATAAAGATGTTCCCGGAGGCATCATAGAATATTATCATGCTCTGCAGAAGGAATTCAACTATATACCTGAGGAGGCCATTGCTGCCGCAGCACAGATCTTTGATATTCCTAAAGCCAAAGCCTATGGGGTGGCAACTTTCTATTCATATTTTAAAGTTGGTAAACGCGGTAAATATGTGATCCGCATGTGTGAAAGCGCTCCTTGCCATGTGGCTGGAGCAGATGAGATACTAAAAACTCTGGAATCTTGCCTGGGCATGAAAGCGGGGGAAACCACCGCAGACGGTAAATTTACTCTGGAATTAACCGAGTGCGTGGGCCAGTGCCAGGCTACCCCGGTAATTACCATCAACAGCAAGCCCTATGGCGACTTATACCCGGAGAAAATTAGTTCAATTTTGAGCGAATGCAAATAGAGGAACAAGAAAGGAGGGAAAATAATGGCCGAGGAAATACGCATACTTATGCGCAATTATGGAAAAATTGATCCCTTGAATATTGATGATTATATAAACGCAGGCGGTTACAAAAGTCTGGAAAAGGCCCGGGGTATGAGCCAAAAGGACCTGATTGCCGAAGTACAAAAATCCGGACTCAGAGGACGTGGCGGTGCTGGCTTTAATGCTGGCATGAAATGGAGTTTTTCCTACAATGCTGTAGCTGACCAGAAATATGTGGTCTGCAATGCCGATGAAGGAGAACCAGGCACATATAAAGATAGGTTGATTATGGAAAATGATCCCCAGAGTGTTCTGGAAGGTATGGCTGTTTGTGGTTATGCTATCGGTTCCAATAAAGGCTATATTTACTGCCGGGGTGAATATCCCTATGTGGTAGAAAAATTAAATACCGCCATAGACCAGGCCAAAGCAAAAGGTGCCCTGGGAGAATTCAATATAGAAGTCCGTATGGGAGCAGGTGCCTATGTGTGCGGTGAGGAAAGCGCCCTTATTGAATCCATTGAAGGAAACCGGGGCGAACCCAGATACAAGCCGCCTTTCCCACCGGTAACCGGTTTATGGGGCAAGCCAACTATCGTTAACAATGTAGAAACTTTTGCCAATATACCGGTGATATTAGAAAAGGGTGCTGATTGGTACAAAAGCATTGGAGCCAAGAGCTACCCAGGTACTAAATTGATGACTCTGACCGGAGATGTAGTCAACCGTACTTTTATCGAAGTACCTACAGATACTACTATTCATCAGGTCATATTTGATTTTGGCGGTGGCATTGCGTACGGCAAAAAGTTTAAAGCAGTTCAGATAGGCGGCACCTCGGGAGGTTTTATTCCCGAAAGCCTGCTGGATACCTCCATAGACTTCGATTCCATGGCTGCTATTGGAGCAACCCTGGGTTCTGGAGCAGTATTTGTAATGGATGAGAGCAGAGACATAGTAGATGTTGTTAATCAAATTACCAAGTTTTTTGAACATGAATCCTGCGGAAAGTGTTCACCCTGTCGTGAAGGTACCAAAAGGATGCATGAGATGGTTAAACGAATTTACAATGGCCAGGGAACTGCAGCTGACCTGGACCTGCTTAACCGGTTGGGGACCGTAATGAGCAAAGCTTGTCTTTGTGGTCTGGGTCAGGCAGCTCCCAGCCCTGTACTTACTACTCTACAACATTTCAAGACTGATTACACCGCCAAGTTTAATTAAACCTGATAAAATAAGTTGGGTGCCAGGCACGCAGCTTAAAAAAATAGACCGCGTAATTGCGGTCTATTTTTAGTTTTTATATACAATCCCAATATTTTTCTTTCTGACAAAGTATAAATGTATTGTTGCCAGTCAGTCAAAACTTATTTATTATAGTTTTTCCAACCGGGCTGCTGATACTTTATATTCTGGAATTCCTGCTACCGGATCCAGAACCTCAGCATTGGTTAGGACGTTGGCAGCTGCTTCAGCAAAATGGAAATAGGTGAATATCACGTTCTCACGTATATTGTCAGTAACCTGTGCTTTCAATTTAATGCTGCCTCTGCGGGTTGTCACCTTTACTACTTCCCCGTCAACTATATCCTTGGCTTGGGCCAGTGCAGTATTTATCTGTACCACGTTTTCTGCCATATGTTCATCCAGACCTTTAGCTTTCCTGGTCATAGTCCCGGTGTGGTAGTGATATAGACTGCGTCCAGTAGTCAGAATAATAGGATACTCTTCATCGGGAACTTCTGCTGGTTCCAGATATTCAATGGCATGGAACAGTCCCAGCCCTCTATTGAATTTCTCTTTATGAAGAATCGGAGTTCCCGGATGATCTTCAGTCGGACAGGGCCACGGTAAACCTTTTCCTTCCAGACGGGCATAGCTCATGCCAGCATAAGAAGGTGTAAGGGTTTTCATTTCTTCAAATATTTCTTCCGGGGAATTATATGACATAGGATATCCCAGGCGGGTGGAAAGATCACAGAGAATCTCCCAATCCTGCCTGGAATCACCGATATTGCTGATAGCTTTACGTACTCTCTGCACCCTTCTTTCAGTATTGCTGAAAGTTCCATCTTTCTCTGCAAAGCTGACTCCGGGCAGTACTACATCGGCTTTCCGGGCGGTTTCGGTCAGGAAGATATCTTGTACCAGAAGGAAATCCAGCTTGTCAAGCGCTTCTTCAACATGATGCAAATCAGGATCGCTGACCATAGGATTTTCTCCTACCACTATCAATCCTTTTACTTCACCTTCGTAGGCCTTATTGATAGTCTTGGTCAGGGTTAGTCCGTTTACTCCTGAAAGTTCAACTCCCCAAGCCTTTTCGAATTTGGCCCGGGCGTCATCATTGGTAACTGCTTGATAGGCGGTAAATACCACCGGCAAGGCTCCCATATCACAGGCACCTTGAACGTTGTTCTGACCGCGCAGCGGATTAACCCCGGTTCCCGGTTTACCCAGATTGCCGGTTAATAAAGCCAGGTTACAGCAGCTCTTAACATTATCGGTTCCAGTACTATGCTGGGTAATACCCATAGCATAACATAATGATGAAGCATCCGACTCGGCATAGAGATGGGCTGCTTTTATGATATCTGCAGCATCAACGCCGCATATTTCAGCCGCTACTTCCGGTGGATAATTAGCCACAACTTGTGCCATGGCCTCATAGCCTTCAGTTCTGCTTTCTATGAACTCCCGGTCAGCCAGACCTTCGGATATTATAACGTTCATCATGCCATTTAGGAGAGCCACATCGGTGCCCGGTTTGAATGGAAGATATACATCAGCCATTTCAGCCAGCTCAGTTTTACGCGGGTCGGCTACGACTAATTTGGCTCCGTTTTTCAAAACATTCTGCCTGATCTTGTAGCCGATAACAGGATGGTTCTCGGTAGTATTGGTTCCTATTAGAAAAATACATTTAGCATCGCTTTCCAGTTCATTTATGGAATTGGTCATTGCACCACTTCCGAATGCTGCCCCCAGACCGGCGACAGTAACGGAGTGTCAGAGACGGGCGCAATGGTC
>CAZBKS010000144.1:0-5881 GCA_964492475.1 uncultured Syntrophomonas sp.
GCACAGTTGGGAAGAAAGATTTTGTATTAATCAGGGTTACAACCAGTTTGTAAGTGAATCTGTAAAAGGTGTTTTAAAGAAGACCGGTTTGACTCCGGGCGATTTCAGCAAAATTGTGCTCTATGGAATTACTCCCCGCTATCAAGGCCAAATAGCTGCTAAACTTGGTTTTGCGCCGGCCCAGATTCAAGATAGCCTTTATAATGAGGTGGGAAATACCGGAACTGCCAGTGCGCCTATGATGCTGGCTGCCGCATTGGAGGAGGCCAAGCCGGGCGATTATATATTGATGGTCAGCTATGGTGAAGGCAGTGACGCCATAGTTTTCAAGGTTACTAATGAGATTGGAAATTTTTTACCCGGTTTAGGCTTAAAAGGGTACATTGAAAACAAAAAAGTCACCATGAACTACGGGAAATATCTGCGCTGGAGAGAACTGATCGAAACAGAACCAGCTAAAAGACCGGTACAAAAGAGGTCTTCACTGCCGGATATGTATCGCAATCGCAAAAAGAATCTGGGATTTTATGGAGTTTGCTGTAAAAATTGTGGAACCGTTCAATTTCCACCTTCCCGGATATGTATTGAATGCCGAACTATAGATCAGATGGAAGACTATCGGCTTTATGGCAAACCCGCCCGGGTGGCCACATTTACGGTCGATTATCTGGCCGAGTCTCTGGATCCACCCACCATAGTGGCAGTAGTTGACTTCGAGGGTGGGGGACGTCTGATCTGTTATCTGGTGGATTGTGATCCAGATGAGGTTAAGGTAGGAATGGAGGTTAAGATGTCGTTCCGTCATATATTCACGGTTGACAGCATCCGCACCTATTTCTGGAAAGCCGTACCAAAACTGTAAAGATAGGAGGGAATTGAAATGGCCATAGGAATTAAGGATAAAGCTGCGGTAATCGGAATGGGATGTACCAAGTTTGGTGAGCGTTATGACAGCAACCTGGAAGACTTGCTGATAGAAGCCATAGATGAGTGTCTGGAAGATGCCGGGATTGAATTCAACGATATAGATGCCTTCTGGTTCGGAACATTTACTTCCGGTATGGCGGGATTAACATTTTCCAATCGAATGAAATCTCATTATAAGCCGGTAACCCGCCTGGAAAATATGTGCTGTACAGGATTGGACAGCTTTCGCAATGCCTGCTATGGAGTAGTGGCAGGGGCCTACGATGTAGTTATGGCGGTAGGGGCAGAAAAGTTGAAAGACGGGGGATACAGCGGTCTGGAGGTGCCTGCGGAAGATTCTGACCGCACCTTGCCGGATCTAACCGCACCATCACGGTTTGCTTTTGTGGCGCCCGCCTATGCTCATAAATACGGCCTGGATATGAAGCAGATGAAAGAGGTTATGGCGCGCATAGCCTGGAAGAACCACAAAAATGGTGCATTAAACCCGAAAGCCCAATACCGGGCCGAGGTACCCATGGAAAGCATACTGAAGTCTCCCATAATCTGCAGTCCCCTGGGAGTTATGGATTGTTCGGGGGTATCGGATGGGGCAGCCTGCGCCATAATTACCCGCACTGAGGATGCTAAAAAATATCGGAAAGATCCCATGTATGTCAAGGGGATTCAGATCGCCGCCGGACCTGGTCATAGTGAGAAACACCAGAGTTATGATTTTACCACCGCATTTGAAACCTATTATGCCGGTCAGGCAGCCTATCGTGAAGCAGGAATTACCAACCCGCGGGAACAGATTAGTATGGCGGAGGTTCATGATTGCTTCACTCCTACCGAATTGATTATTTATGAGGATCTGATGTTTAGTGAACGTGGTCAGGGGTGGAAAGATGCCCTGGATGGATTCTTTGATCTGGATGGGGGCCTGCCGGTTAATCCAGATGGTGGCTTGAAATCATTTGGCCATCCCATAGGCGCCAGCGGCATACGGATGCTGTATGAATCCTGGCTGCAGTTCCATGGCAAAGCTGGTAAACGGCAGCTGGAAAACCCCAAAATAGGCCTGGCCCAGAATCTGGGCGGACAGCCTTATTCATGCGTAGTAGGGGTAGGTATTGTAGGGAATGAGTTAGGCTAAAGTGGGTGCGCTGGAACAAATAACTGATTATTTATGCCCTTGGATGGGACAGAAGGTGCAGATTCGTATAGTTTATGATTGTTCTAATACCAGAGTATGTCAGATTAATATCGAACCGGCTTTTTATGATTGTCTGCTAAGTGATAACTGTGCGGGGTACAAAGCGAAAGATAAACGCTGCCTGCTGTTTCAGTTTCATGAACAGATGATCATTGGATCGGGTAAAAGTGATAATCCTAGTTAAGGGGAGGTGGTTTAAGATGGATTTTAAAACTATAACCCTGGGCTTTGAAGATGGTGTTTGCACACTGACATTGAATAGTCCTGAGACTATGAACGCCTTGAGCAGTGAGTTGAACAGCGAACTGGCGGCAGCCATTGATATGCTTGGTACAGATAGGCTGGTGCGGGTATTAATTATAACAGGCAGTCGGAAGGTTTTTGCTGCCGGGGGGGATATTAAAGCAATGGCTTCCTGTAATCCGGAGCAGGCCAGAGCATATATAGAACCTATTCACCAGGTATTTGACAAGATTGCGAACTTGCCTATAGCTACCATAGCTGCTGTTTCGGGATTTGCCTTTGGTGGAGGAGTAGAGTTGAGCCTTACCTGTGATTTTCGTATCGCAGCAGAGAATGCCAAATTTGGATTTCCGGAAATCAACCTGGGTATTTTTCCGGCCGCAGGCGGTAGTCAGAGGCTGCCCCGGCTAATAGGAACTCGTTTGACCAAGAGATTAATGTTCACTGGGGATACTATTGATGCCGCTGCGGCTTTAACCTATGGCCTGGTTGATCAGGTGGTACCCACCGAGCAGCTTATGGAGGAGGTCAAGCAGTTTGCCGTTAAGCTGAGCAAAAAGCCTCCGCTGGCCTTGATGAGATTGAAAGAGTCCATCCAGCAGGGGATAAACACTGATATTAATACTGCCCTGCTTATGGAGGTGGATAAATGCTGCAGTCTTTTTGCCAGTCAGGATCAAAAAGAAGGCATGTATGCGTTTATGGAACGACGAGAGGCAGTTTTCAAAGGGGAATAATAGGAAGACCATGATGGTTTATAGGGGCTTGGATGCTTCTTAACCATATCTCGACCCCCTTCAATATAACCCATTAATAACCGCAGAACTTCAAGAGCAGATTTGATCTTGAAGTTCTGCTTTTCTGGATTAAAAATTGGGAGCGAGCATGTTTATAAATACTTCAACCCACAACCAGACTTTTTCAGGGAACTATTTGAGAATTTCTCCACCGGAGCAGAACCAAAATAGGTTAAAATAGGAAGAGAATTTAAATGAAAAGGAAGGATATTAGCAGTGGAACATTTTCCAGCCCTTTTTTCCCCAATCCAGGTAGGTAATTTAAAGCTGAAAAACCGTATCATTATGGCTCCTATGCTGGTAGGTTATGGACATCTTGATGGCAGGGTGAGTCAATCTACTATCGATTATTATGAGGCCCGGGCCAAGGGCGGGGCGGGATTAATAGTTGTGGAAGCCGCCTGTATTGACAGCCCGGCTGGACTGGAAGGCATGGGACAGATACATATTGATGATTATCGCTATGTTGAGGGTCTGACCCGGCTGGCTCACAGTATAAAAAAACATGGAGCGAGAGCTTTCATTCAGCTTTTTCATGCTGGTCGACAGACCAGCAGTAATATAATCGGCCGGCAGCCGGTTGCTCCTTCAGCACTTCCCTGTCCGATGATTGCTGAAAAACCGCGGCCTTTAGAGATCCATGAGATAAAAGATATTGAGGAAAAGTTTATCAATGCAGCTTGTTATGCTGGAAAAGCCGGCTTCGATGGAGTGGAAATACATGCTGCCCATGGGTATTTGATCAATCAGTTTCTATCCGGATACAGCAATCAACGCAGCGACTCCTACGGTGGAACCCTGGAAAACCGGATGAGAATTTTACTGAATATCATAAGGGGAATCAGGGAGCTGGTACCTGATCTGGCGTTATCGGTCCGAGTAAATATCGATGATTTTGTGCCCGGGGGTTTGAAAACCGATGAGAGCAGCATTATATGCCATTGTCTGGAACAGGCCGGAGTAAACATGATTAACTGCACCTGCGGAACTTATGAATCAGGTCTTACCAGTATAGAACCCGCCTCATACCCGGAAGGATGGAGAATTTACCTGGCTGAAGAAATAAAAAAGGCGGTATCCATACCTGTGGCTGGCGGGGGTATGATCAGCAGCCCGGAATTTGGCAGTGAACTGGTTGAAAAAGGTCGATGCGATTTGGTTTTTCTGGGCAGGAGTCTACTGGCCGATGCCCAATGGCCCAATAAGGCCCGCTCCGGGCAAACCAAGGATATCAGGCCCTGTATCAGGTGCAACCAGTGCATCGCAAGTAATTTCCGGGGTTTACCGGTTAGCTGTACCGTAAGCCCACATACCGGCAGGGAAAGGCAGTTCAGCCGTTTCGGAATAAATTCAAAAACACAATATCGGGCTGCTGTAATAGGAAGCGGGCCGGCTGGACTTCAGACTGCTGTTTCACTGGCCGGTCTGGGTATGGAAGTGATTTTATATGAAAAGGAAGCTCAAGCTGGAGGTCTGATGAATATAGCCGCTATTCCGCCTCATAAACAGAGGATATCTGAGCTGAAAAATTATATGCTTTATCAGTTGAACCAAAGTAAAGTGGAGAAAATTTTCTGCCATGAGTTTACCATCAACGATTTGGATGATATCCATCCCGATTATATCGTGCTGGCTACCGGTTCGATTCCGCGGCTGCCAGAGATAGAAGGCCTGGAGAACAGCAGATATTATACCCTGGAAGACATTCTAAAGAAAAAGGTGCAGCTCCAGGGGCAACATGCAGTAATAATAGGCGGGGGAGAAAATGGATGTGAAGCCGCGGACTTTTTAGTGGAATCAGGTAAGAAGGTTACCATTATCGAACAGGGCAGCATTTTGGCTCCCGGAATGGAAAAAAAGAACCGCAGAGATTTGATGAATCGACTCAATGCGGGTGGAGTTGTTAAAAGGACTTCCTGCCAGGTTAGTAGAATAGACCATGAGCTGGTGTGGATCAGAAATGGGGAAGGCGGGCTGGAGGAGATTGAAGGTGATACCATTGTTCTGGCGGCCGGGTATAAACCCTATCATCCCTTATATAACGAGTTGAGAACCTTTAATGATAAGTTGTTTGTGGTCGGAGATGCGTTGAGGGTCAGAGGTTTTAAGAGCGCTATCCTGGAAGGCGAAATGACCGCCTGCGCCATTGCCCGTAAATGCATGGATATTAACAGAATCAGGGAGAGCCAACATGATTATAGGCAATGACAAGATTATAAACTCGGACGAACTGCAGCGGCTCAAGGGGTTAAGTCTATTTGAAGAAGAAGCTTACCAGCATGGTTACCAGTTTATAGCAGGTCTGGATGAAGTGGGGCGGGGGCCTATTGCCGGACCGGTAGTAGCCGGAGCAGTTATCCTGCCTAGGGGGTTTACCTTGGCCGGGGTAGATGATTCCAAAAAGCTGACTGCGAAAAAAAGAAATATTATGGCTCGGGAAATAAAAAAGCGAGCTGTGGCCTGGTCCGTGGGATATGTTTATCCACCTCATCTAGATCAGATAAATATTCTGAATGCTACCCGCAGGGCCATGAAGCTGGCCGTAAGCCATCTGAATACCAGGCCAGATTATTTGCTTATCGATGCGTTAAAATTAGACGATATACATATTAAGCAGAGGGCTATTATCAAGGGGGACAGCTTGAGTATTTCTATAGCCTGTGCATCTATCATCGCCAAAGTAGAGCGGGATGAGTCTATGCGGGTATTGGACTGCATT
>CAZBKS010000145.1:0-5878 GCA_964492475.1 uncultured Syntrophomonas sp.
CATTATTTGAGACAGATGGCGGCAGATGGGCTGATGGACGAAAAATGCTTGTCAGTCAGAACTGATTCAGTGGAAGCCGCTCAGGCATCACTTTTGACCGGTACCCTGCCGGCAGAACATGGATACTATAACAGCAGCAATGACATAGAAGTTGAATCTCTGCTGGCCTTGCTGAAGAAACACGGCAAGTCGTTTCAGGTAATCGATGGTTCCGGAGGTAAACTCAAGGTGTTTAACTATGGAGAAGACAGATATGCGGGTTTGAAATCCGACTGCAGCGACCTTGAGGCATTTACCAGGGCCATGGAGGATATACCGGATAAGATGCCCTATTTCACCTTTATATATGTTAATGACAGTATGGATGGCCTTCTGTCACTGGATGAAACCACCTATTACGATTCCTTGATGTCATTTGATGCCAGTTTGGGCCAATTAATAAATTGTCTCAAAAACAATAACATGTACTATAATTCTTTGATCATAGTGACGTCGGCCCGAAGCACGTCTCCCAGTGATCTGGTTCCTCTGATAATAAACGGTCCGGGCTGCAAAACGGGAACGAAAACATCCTCTACCCTGGTCTTGGATGCCTCTGCCACTATATGCAAATTTATTGGTCTGAATCCACCGGCGGCATCGGTGGGAGTTCCCATATACGATGCCATGACTATCCGGGAAGAGGATAAAAATTATGTCTATGTCAAATGGGTAGCCGATTTAAAAAAGGAGAGAACCGCCCAGTGGAATAGATATTACGAGATACAGGACGAATTGTATAGAACTATTCATCAGATGACCTCTATAAAAGAAGAACGCCAGAGTATTTCCAATTTTGCCGGCCAGAAGGAAAAGACCATTAATGTATTAAAAACCAGGTTGACCTGGGAACGAGTCCTGTGTCTGGGAATATTTTTAGTTATGTTCAGCGGTTACTTTATTGAGTATAAATGGCTTAAGAAAAAATTCATGCTGTTCAAGTAAAAGTAGATATAGGCCAGATGCTGGTGAGATCCAAACTCAAACTATTCCCGGGGAAATTTATTGAGGAGCATCAGCAGAATATCCCGAAATTCAATTATCCTGGATTTCTCAAAGTCACTCCCATAATATTGGGCTTCTAATTCATGCTGGGCAATAAGCAGGGCATTAAATAATTTTTCCTGAAAGCTCATATGATCAAGACTGAAATATTCATCGATTTTACGAGCTACCTTAAGTTCTTCTTGACTCAGATTTAATAGAGAGTACATCACTTTCACCTCCAGATAAAACTATAAATATGCAGCAGGCGAAAAAATAGTGCAGGAAATCTTTGCCTAAATGAACAGTCCTCAAATTTCGGCTTGACGTAGGCTGATGGTAGTGATAGCATGGTGAAAACCAATATTTAAAAGCGATGATCAGAAGAGTAGCTGAAGGTCTGCTGACAGAGAACCGGGATTGCTGGGAACCGGGAACAGGCTGACAGTGAAAGCCACCTGGGAGCTCCGGTGTAATGCTATTTGCACTAAGCCGGACGGTTTCATGAAAACCGTTATTATTGACAGAGCAGGCATTTATGCAATTAGGGTGGTACCGCGGGAAAAGTACTCTCGTCCCTTCATGGGATGAGGGTTTTTATTTTTTGATAAACTTTAATTAAGGGGGCTTTGTAGAAAAAATGGAATTGGAAAAAAAGATTTTAAAAATCCTGGAGCATGATGCAAAAATCAGTCCCAAGACTATGGCGATTATGCTGGATGAGGAAGAAGCACATGTCCAGGAAGTCCTGGCGCATCTGGAAAAGGAAAAATATATACTGGGCTATAATGCAGTGGTCAACTGGGACCGCTTCGGCGAAAACGGGGTGGAGGCTATGATTGACGTCAAGGTAACCCCGATGAGAGAAGTGGGCTTTAATGGCGTCGCTGAGAGAATAAGCCGTTTTCCAGAGGTCAGGTCGGTATATCTGATGAGCGGAACTTATGATTTATCGATTGTGGTAACTGCTGAAACCATGAAGGAAATTGCCCTGTTTGTTTCCCATAAACTGTCTACCCTGGATGAGGTCCAGAGTACAGTTACTCATTTCATACTTAAACGCTACAAACAGGATAATTTTATTTTTGAAAGCCCCCAGGAAGATAGAAGGCTGGTGATCAGTCCGTGAGCAAAATGGACCAATATGTATCCAAAACCGTACAGGCCATACCCCCTTCCGGTATACGAAAGTTTTTTGATCTGGTTTCCCAAATGGAGGGGGTTATTTCCCTGGGCGTGGGAGAACCGGACTTTGTAACTCCCTGGCACATAAGGGAAGCCTGCTTTTACAGCCTGGAACATGGTTATACCATGTATACTTCTAATCATGGCTTGATTGAATTGAGAGAAGAGATAGCTCTCTATATGCGTAGGCATATCGGAGTAGACTATTCGCCAAATAATGAAATCCTGGTAACCGTAGGAGTCAGCGAAGCTGTCGATCTAGCTTTACGGGCTCTTATTGAACCAGGGGACGAGGTTCTGATTCCGGAGCCTTCATATGTATCTTATTCTCCTGGAACATGTCTGGCTTATGGAGTTCCTGTCCCGGTAGAGACATTTGCCGAAGATGAATACCAGGTAAGACCGGATATGCTGGCAAAAGCAATAACTCCTAAAAGCAAAATACTAATCCTGGCTTATCCCAATAATCCTACCGGCGGTATTATGCGCAAGGAAGACCTTGAGGCTCTGGTGGAGATAATAATAAAAAATGACCTTATAGTTATATCCGATGAAATATATTCGGAACTTACTTATAATGGACAGCACGTTTCCATATCCGCCCTGCCGGGCATGAAGGATCGGACCATAGTTTTCAATGGTTTTTCCAAGGCTTTTGCTATGACCGGGTGGCGTATTGGCTATGCCTGTGGCCATTCTGATCTGATCGGAGCTATGACGAAAATACATCAGTATACGATTATGTGTGCACCTATTATGGCCCAAAAGGCAGCACTGGAGGCTCTTCGTCATGGAGAGAGTGAAATGAGAAAAATGATTGAGAATTACAATTACCGGAGAAAGATTATGGTTTCCGGTTTCAGGGAAATTGGCATGGATTGCTTTGAGCCGCAGGGAGCTTTTTATGCATTTCCTTCCATAGCAAACACCGGCTTGAACAGTGAAGAATTCAGCGAAAAGCTGATTATGGAAGAAAAAGTGGCCGTAGTTCCGGGTAATGCCTTTGGCGTAATCGGCAATGGACATGTAAGATGCTGCTATGCTGCAAGTGTTGATGATATTGAGCAGGCTCTGGAAAGAATTGGTTCATTTCTGTCTCGACATAGAAAAGGATAATCTTCCAAATAAAGCAAACAGCAGTGTCGAAAGTATAAGAATAGATTAGGATTAGATATTAATATTACGATAATTTCCTGGAGGATTAAAGCCGGACCGGGTTGAACTCCTAAGTTATAAATATATATAACGAAGGGAAGAGGTACGGTGAATGGAGATGTATCGGAAAGGGAATTGGAGCTGCTGAACGGATACTCACTGCTTCGATCTTCTGCTCAGGGCGATTTCCTGGATTACATGCGTTATTTGTTATCCAAGCAGTACCGCAAGGAAGTCATGGCAGCCATATTCAACAACCGAATGCTTAATAATCTGATAGATGATCTGGTGGCAATGGTGGATCTGGAAGAGGTCGAAGTTGAACAGATAACTAAACGGGTAATGCAGATTCGGGAGTTGTATTTTGGAGTATTCGAACAGGTTCACGGCCGGTATTGTGAGGTGGTTGAAAACCTGGACAGCAACGAAGTGGTAAAAGACTTTGGGCGGATCAGTTTTGACAACCTGCTCAGAGCCTTGAAAACTCAGGACAGGAAGGTAATAAGTGCTGAAGTTTTCGATTTTTACCAACAGTATTGTATGCTTTCCAGAAAAAAGGACGCCAGAAGACTGGTTGCGATATAATTATATAGATAAATAGATAAACAGATAAATAGATAAAAAGGGTATGGGGGAATAAATATGAAACTAAAATTCCTGGGGGCGGCCAGGACAGTAACCGGGTCTTTTTTCCTTATAGAGACTGAGACCAGCCGATTTGCAATAGACTGTGGGCTGTTTCAGGGGCCTCGGGCTTTACAGGAAAGAAACTGCCGGGATTTTACTGTGGAACCGGAATCCATCGATTTTGTTATACTGACCCACGCGCACATTGATCACATTGGCTTGGTGCCAAAACTCTGCAAACACGGATTTAAGGGTAAAATTTACTGCAGTCATGCCACGGAAGATCTGGCCCGAGTACTGCTCCCAGATTCAGGACATATACAAGAATTTGAAGTGGAGAGAAAAAACCGAAAAAACAAGCGGGCTGGAAAAGCGCTATTGGAACCTATTTATACGGCCAATGATGCCGTTGAATGTTTGGATCAGTTTCGTTCCCTTAATATGGACGAGATCATCGAGTTAGCCCCGGGGGTAAAGGTGCGCTTGAGATATGCCGGGCATATATTAGGAGCATGCATCATCGAGTTGTGGGTAGAAGAGCAGGGTGAGACACTAAAGCTGGTCTTCAGCGGTGATCTGGGAACCCCGGATCAGCCTATTATTAAGAACCCTACTATCATAGAGAATGCGGACTATATTATTATGGAATCAACTTATGGCAACCGATTGCACCCACCGACTGAAAGCCGTAAAGAAGAATTAAAAGCGGTTATAGACCGGGCGATGAGTAAAGGGGGCAATTTAATAATCCCTGCTTTTGCCGTGGAAAGAACTCAAGATCTCTTGTATGATCTTAATGAACTCAGTTCAGAAGGGAGACTGGACCCCAATATCGAAATATATATTGACAGTCCTCTGGCCATTGCAGCTACTCGGATATTCCAAAAGCATATTGAATTGTATGATGATGAAGCCAGAAAAGTATTAGAAGACAATAACAATCATCCCTTGATGCTGGATCAGTTAAAATATTCCCATACTCACCAGGAGTCGATGCAGTTGAACTGTAAACTGGGTAATATGATTATTATTTCTGCCAGTGGAATGTGTGAAGCCGGAAGGATCAAGCATCATCTTAAAAACAACATCTGGCGACCGGAAGCTACGGTGCTTTTTGTAGGTTATCAGGCTCAGGGCACCCTGGGAAGGAAAATTTTGAATGGCGAAAAGCTGGTTACCATTCATGGGGAGAAAGTAGCGGTTAAGGCAGAGATAGTAAATATTGAAACGTATTCCGCCCATGCTGATCAAGAAGGTCTGCTGAATTGGCTCCGGCATTTTAAGCCGGGTGTTAAAGGTATATTCCTGGTGCATGGAGAGGAAGAATCGCAGGATGGTCTGGCGGCAGCTATAAAAGCGGAATCCGATATTCCCGTTTATATACCTGAAATGCTGGATGAATTTGTCCTGGAGGATATGGAACAAAGACCAAAACTAGAGTATATTATGGATAAGCGAAAGGATCAAGCCGGTAGTGCTGAAAAAGCATATCTGGATCTGTGTTTGAAACTGCATGATATGTACCGGGATAATATGAAGGATTCCAATTATCGGCAGATTATTGCAACGGTTGAAAAAATCGAAGAAGCACTGGGATAAATAATAAATATATGCCGTTATTTATAAGCGGCATATATTCAATCGTTTGCATTAATCCTGATGTATTGGGAAACAGGAATCGTCAAGTCCAGGTAAACGGAAAAAACAGGATATAGCATTGGTGCTGCTTAAATTTAACCATAAAGATACTGTTTTTAGGTTAAATCTAGAATTTTCTATTCTTGTTATAGGTTTGTATCTAGTGCTATAATTTGCATACATATTTTGCAGGAGGAGAATGCATGATTCAAAGCTCAGCAATTATAGAGGTGTTTCGCTGGGGATATGT
>CAZBKS010000146.1:0-5878 GCA_964492475.1 uncultured Syntrophomonas sp.
AGGAAGAAAAAAAGCTTTGCATAAGCACTATCAAAAGCGGCAATCCAGTTCCACTAGTATATGAATATAGTGATATTATCTCCTGCGAAGTTATTGAAAATATTATTGACCCCGCTGCTTCAAGTAAGGTAAGCGGTAAAAACATTGCCAGTATTATGGCTGAAAGTATTGGACAGGTAACCGGCGACAAGGAAAGTGAAGATAGAGTCAACAGAATTGATTTAAAAATATCATTTAATGATGTACAAAACCCTTTTGTCCTGGCTAACTTCCTATTCTGGGAAGTTGGTAAAGACAGTGATGAGTATAAAAAAGCATCGGAAAGCGCTTCCAGCTGGTATCACATAATCGATGACATTATTAAAAAGGAGAGAGAAATCAATTAAACTTCATTTTTAAGTTTCTCATTATAGGCCATAACCCCAAAAATAAGCGAACAAATTCCTGTAACAGAGGTACAAATTAACCATAAATTTTCCAAGCCTTCACGTGTTTGTTTAACACCGCTCAATATTACCTGCATAAACAAGGCAAGGTTCTTCTTCGTAGCTCATTTATTGTACTTATCTTCTCGAAAATGGGTCATTGCGGCACTTGCTTTCAAGGCTGGAATGATGCTGCAATGAAAAAACCGAAGTAAACATAATTCACTTCGGTTCAGGATTCAGCAAGGGTAAACTTATAAAATAATAGTATTTAGAAAGGCGCGTCAACTCTATAACGAGCTGAGCGAATTCTTTTCGATCTAGATTTGCTGCAGTATTATTGTTTATATAAAGAATAATATAACAAACATTATTCCCATCACTATAAGTCCCAGAGGAACTCCTAATCTGGCCCACTCTTTACTCGTTATCCGTAGCCTGGAAGCACTAATAATGTTGGGAATATTACCTGGAATCAGCATGCCACCGCTTATTAACAATCCCATCAATATAGCCGTGATAGTTGCATCTCCCATGGAGTTGCTGAGTTCTGCAGCACAGAGGGTAGCATTATCCAGGACAGCGGATATCATATTGATCCAATATAATATCTGGGGGCTAAGCCCTAGGATATAGGCTTCTATCAAGGGTTCAAATCCCTCTCCCAGAAATACCAGGGCCATGACGAACAGGTATACTTTAAGGGCACGAATGATGATACTTTTCCAGGTGTCTTCTTCCATGGGTTCATCTTCAATAAGTGAATCGTCTGTGACCTGTGATTCAGAAGTCATGGCCATGTTTACATCAATATTATTTTCCTTGGCAACTTTGGCAGTGTATATACCCGCCAGAACAGTAAAGAATACTACCATGGGGATAATATATTTGCCCAGCAGAAAGAACAGATAGAAAAAGCCTTCATCCAGTTTGGCAATAGCTATAGTTGCCAGCGGCTCTCCCACCGGTGTAAGTGTTGCTCCCAAACCGATGGCAAAACAGGCCAGAATGCAAACCACTATCTTCTGCTGTCGTTTCAAAGGCAGCAAGGTGATAACCTCAACCAAAATAATTGATGCAACAATGGCAGTTATTACACTTGAAAGCAAACCCAGTATTAAGACAACACCTGCAACAACTGCCGTCACCGGAATTCTCTGCAGCAGTTTATTCATCAGGTTTGAGAATTGGTCTTTAAGCAAGAAGAACAAAACCCCGGCAATCAGAACAACACTAGCAATCATTATCGGTTCATGCAAAGCTTCCAACACCAGTTCAGTACAAATCTTTCCTGAGATAATGGTCGCCAAAATCCCCATCACGAAAAGGAATGGTTCCAAATTTTCTTCGACTTTTTTGATAAAAAAAGGTAAAGCCAACACTAGAAGTAGTATTACGACAAGTCCACCAATAACCAATTCATCTCTTCCCTTCTTCTACAGTTTTTGTTTGTTAATAACTCAACTTTCGCAGATGGTAACAGCTTCGGCATGGGATATTTATACTTTGTCTCGCCGCCAGCCGGTCTTATTAAGCCCACGTAGAAATATTGTCTTCATAGGTGATGCCAGACAATTTAAGTTGTTTACCCCTATGACCCGCCTTACCCTCCCTGCTCAGACAAAGCATAAAACTCGCCGGTGGGGTAAGTGCGAAAGTTGAGTAAAACACTCTATATGAGCCTATCATAAGGCAATTCTGATAGAAGATATGCAATGCACAAAATCATGCAATACCCACCAGATAAAGAAAGCAAAATAATGTGAATAATTCGCTGTCTGCCCGGTAAAGAAAAATGACCCCGCACATCCCTCCCTTTTTTAAACTCTTAACTTTTATATCTTGCAAGATCTATACCATGGTCAAAAATAATTAGCTTTTTAAGAGGGTTATTTATTACCAATAGTAATAAATAGTGCTCATGATAAGAATGATTTGCTTAATTATTATCATACAAAAACTCCAAGTGTAGCCCTATTACTTCATAAGATCTAAGCATGAGTGTTTTATGAATGTGTTTAGTGCTTCCATACAGTTGCTATTTATCATTTAGGTAGAGTTAAAAAGAAAACTAAAATGGAAATAAGACACCAACAAAGTAAAATACGTTGATCAAGATGCAAGTTAAAAGAAAATTAATTAAACGAAGAATTGATCGAATGCCCTACGAAATAGAAATAGGTGTCAGCTTCTTGGATAGATGTTCAAGAAACTGACACTTGTTGTGACTTACCGTTGATGGTTAACTTAAGGATGCGCTTCCCCACAATATTCACATCAACTTTGCTGATGAATGCGCTGCAAAATCAGTGATACACCTTAACTAAGTTTTTCTTATTTCACGTTTTCTTAGATTTCATTCTAATAATCTGACACCACTTTTATATTGCTAACAGTGTTATTGCCAATATATCGACAATCTGTTAGCCATAAAAATTGGCATGTTAATTGCAACAAAGTTCACTAGATGCAACAAACGGTAAAAGAACGTTTGATTCTGCAAAAAGAGGCATCCTGAATGGAAACATAGACGTAGTTACCGAGGCAGCGTTGGGAGCGGCAAGGGGTGCAGTTGAAGTGGGTTTTGATTTAGTCGGAGTCATGGCTTCGTGGTGCGGATTTGCTGCTGGCGGGGGAGAATATGATGCCAGCGGAAGTAGCGGAGGTAAAAATTGGTGACGTGCAAAACGGAAAATGTGTGAATGGTGTATAACGACTAGTACTGTTATCTTACTACTAAAAATGATAACGGCTTTTAGTTCAACTTAAGAGGGATGGTCAAATTTTTACATTTTACACTTGGGCATTCATTATTTCTACCTTTTTTTAGCAGCAGTTACAGCAAATTAGATAGGAAAGGGAGGTATTCAAGGGCGTTGTTTTATCAAATGTGTGGGTGCTCGCGATCGAAGCAAAGGTATGCCGATGTTCGTGAATCGCTCAACCAAGGCAGTGCAGCCGCTGCAGGAGTATTATCTTATCTTCAAGTCAACGGGAGGCCGTGAATGAGCAATTATTCATTAGAAAGGGAGGGTCTCCAATGACAAAGGGCAAGACTGCTCTTCATTTGAAACTGAAATCGACAAGAGGCGGATTTGGACCTCGATACGTGCATGCATGTGGCTCTTGTACCGGTGGATGGAGTGGATCGATTACATGGATTACAGTCCTCGTCAAATGATTCAGTTGATGAAGATGAATAAGCAGGATATTTTACTCAAAAGCTAAACGTAGAAGTAGTCAATTTAATCGATGTATTATCTGTACCATCTGTTCTTGAGATCATGAAGGAAAGAATTCAAACAAAATTCAGAGACCTTAAGGTTGTTTGCTACTATGGATGTTTGACGGTTAGACCAAAATTCGAAACTGAAGCAGACGATTCGGAAAATCCACAAAGTATGGTAATCTTTTATAGCTCTTAGGGATTGATTCAAGGGATTGGTCTCAAGGTTAAAACAATAAAACCTATAGTAAAATAAGCAAGGAGGACTCTATTTATGAATCGTACAGATTTAAGAAACAAGTATTCCATTGTAGGTGTAGGTTACACACCGCAGGGAAAAGTTCTTGGACGCTCTGCAAATAGTTTTTATCTCGAAGCGACCATGAACGCCATTAATGATGCGGGACTAAAAAAGGACGATATAGATGGTCTGATTTTATACCGCGATTTCCCGATTTTGCCCGGTGACGCCATGCATCATACAGGCAACGTCATAACTTACAGTCTTGGCATACGCCCGAAATTCTTAAGCCAGGAAGCTTACTGCTACCGGACCAATATCAATAAAGCAATAGGTGCTATCGAAAACGGAACATGTAAGTATGTTCTTATCGTATTTGCCGAGAGCGGCAGAACTGGTCACCGTACATGGACAGATGAAATTGACCTGTTCAGCAGCAAGCCCTATGATGAGTATGCCGCCTACGGAAACATTTCAGCTTTCACCAACTATGCCATGTTCGCTAGTCGTGCCATGTATGAACACGGAACAGGACCTGATTTATGGGCGGAGATAGCTGTCGCACACCGCAAATGGGCCAACCTGAATCCTAATGCTATTTACTACAAAAAGCCTTTGACCAAGGAAGACTACTTGGCAACACCGTTTCTTTCATGGCCGTTCCGTGCCCTGGATGCAACTGCATCAACCGACGGCGGCCGCGCAATTATCATTACCACCACAGAGCGGGCCAGAGAACTCAAGAATCCGCCTATCATGATCCGCGGATATGGCTCTGCCAATGATACCGCCAAGGGCTGGCAGCTTACTCCGGGCGATCCCGCGAGCAGCGCCCGTATTGCTGGAGCCCAAGCTTTTGAGATGGCCGGACTGTGCACAAAAGATATAGGCGCCGCCCAGATATATGACTGCTACACCTACACGGTTGAGGCAACCTTGGGTGATTATGGATTCTATGAGAAGAAAAAAGCCCGTGACTTCTTAACAGTTGAGAACATAGGACCCGGCGGGGCATTCCCGGTAAACACCGGCGGCGGGCTGCTTTCTGAAGGTTATTATATGGGAATGACTCCCATAGCCGAGGCTGTGATGCAGATGTCCCAGCGCTGTGGAGATCGTCAGTTAGGTGTCTTACCTGGCACAAAACTTCCTGAATTCATGATCGTCTCGGATAACGGCGGTTTCTATCAAAGCAACGAAACTCTTATTTTAGAAAGGGGGAAATAAGAATGACTCAAGTAATAAAAGTAAATCTGCCTTACGACCTCAGAACCAGCTCTGATAATGATATGTTTTATAAAACTGCTCATGAAGAACAGAAATTTATTCTGCCATACTGCAACAGCTGCGGACAGTATTTCTGGCCTGGCGCTTTTGTCTGCCAGCACTGCGGCAGCAAGGATGTTGAGTGGAAAGAGGCTTCGGGCCATGGCAAAATTTATTCCCACGTGGAAGGGCGATTCTCGTTCCATCCGGATATCAAGGAATATCTTCCAATCGCCATATGCTCTGTGGTCCTGGACGAGGGACCGCGCGTTTTTGGCCGCCTTGTCAACTATGGCGAAATCGAAAAGGTTCCTTATGATGCACCTGTGCATATCGTATGGCTTCAAGACGATGAAAAAGGATGCACAATCATGGGATGGGAAATGGATTAAATTTAGAGCATAGATAAAGGCAAACCTGTCGAAAAGCGGGCACGCAAAGCTACAAAGAGAATCCCTGCAGGTTACCTGTAGGGATTCTTAATAAAGGTGGTCTTTTCATAAGATATATTACTTCTCTCACGCTAATCGAGCCTTTAGCCAGTCGCGGTTTGGCCGTGTTAAGATGCATGATGAAGATGTAAGACCTGAAGCGGTGTCAGTTTATTGGAAAAAATTCCAATTAACTGACACCGCTTTTTTTATTTTTAATAGTATTATTACTGATATATAGGCAATCTGTTATTTCATTAATATTGGCATGCTAATTGCAACATAGCTT
>CAZBKS010000147.1:0-5874 GCA_964492475.1 uncultured Syntrophomonas sp.
GTAGCATAATCAGGGCGGTTAATATCTGATTGAACACCTCTTAGATTTTCCGGGATGCCTAATCTAACCGTAATATCCATATAGTCTTCCATTATCTCTTCAATACCGGCCAGGTGAGCTCCGCCACCTGTGAGCACAATCCCTCCCGGTATCTTATCCAAACAATTAAACTGTTTTAATTCTACATATATCATTTCCATCATTTCTACTACCCGGGCATAAATAATATCGGCTATCACCTGCTGGGATACCTGACGAACCTCTTTGCCATGCAAGTTATAAACATTAATCATAACATCACTGGAAGCCTGAGATGGACCGGCTACCCCATCAGTCTCTTTAATTTTTGCAGCATCTTCTAAAGAAGTTTTCAATACTATAGCCAGATCGCGGGTAATGTAGTCCCCTCCGATTGGCAGCACCGAGGCACACAATAGATGTCCGCCCTCGAAATAGCTTAAATCAGTAGTTCCTCCTCCAATGTCAATCAGGACTACCCCCATTTCTCTCTCAGCCGGCAGCAAAACAGATTCAGCAGCCAGAATGGGGTTATACACCAGCCCGTCAATTTGCAGGTCGATTCTCCCGGTACTTCTCTGCAGATTCTGTACCGCAGCGGTGGCCGCAATAACAATGGTTACTTCAGCTTCCAGGCGGCTGCCCACCATACCAATGGGATCCTTTACGCCGTCATAGCCATCAATAACATATTGTCTCTCAATAGTCTGAACTACACATCTGTCCAGGGGAAGGGCTACATTGCGAGCTGACTGCAATACCCGCGCCTTATCTTCTGGAGTTATTTCATAATTAGAGTTTCCTACTGCGACAACCGCCCGGTTGTTAAGAGTATTGATGCTGCTGCCTGAATAACCTACCAGAGCATTGCTTATCTCAACCCCGGCCATTCTCTCCAGTTTATGCAAACATTCATCAATAGACCTGGCTGCAGCTTCTATATCAATAATATTGCCTTTTCTTAAACCCTGACTATCTACCGTTGTTATCGCTAAAATATGAATATCCTCGCCGTGGTTTACCTCGCCCATGGCAGCCTTAATCTTACTGCTGCCGATATCCAGGCTTACCACTATATTTCTTTTGTTGATAACAACGCACCCCTTATGAATACTTATACCTTTAAATACCACAAATGCTTTGCTATTCCTTTAATTAAGCCGAATTTTATTTAGTGTTTTTTTAATAGATATCGACGAATTACACCCAAATTATTGAATAATCGTACCCCGAATACTATAATCGCGGCCAGATAAAGTTCCACTCCCAGTCTGTCTCCCATGTAGGCCAGCCCCGCGGCTAAAAGCATATTTACAAAAAAACCGCTAATGAAAATAACATTATCAAAGCTTTCTTCCATATAAGCTCTAATGCCGCCTAAAACTGTGTCTAAAGCCCCCAGGATAGCTATGGCCATATACTTGGTATAAACTAGAGGCAGCAGTACCGGCAGTTGGAAACCCAAAACCAGTCCCACCAATAAACAGAAAATTACTAATACCCACATAAGTCTATTCCGCCTTTTCTTTATACTGAGCAGGAACCGCGTATGTTATCTTCATGGGTCCGCTATAGGCCGGCAGTTTAATGTTTTCCATTTTTTGTACGCTGGTCTGCAGTCCCAAAAATTTCAAAGTAGTAAGGTGCCCTCCATTCAACATGAGTCCGCTCTCGAGCATATCAGGATCTCCAATGGCCTCAATTAGAAAAGGAGGTCCTATTTTGGTCCAGTTGACTAAAATCAAGGTGCCTGCACATCTAATCTCTGACATGGCAGTAAGTCGTTCACCATTTATGGCTATAGCTTCAGCCCCTGAAGCTTTCAGCTCATTTACTAAAATTAACAAATCGGTATCGTGCACGATAGAAGAATTGGCATTTTCTCCAGGCTGTGTGTTTATGGTGCTGTCATTTACAGACACTGCAACACCTGGACCTTCCACTGGAATAGTGCCCGCTGCCATCTGAACCTTCTGCAATTCATCCTGCAGATCTTTCATGGCCTTGTCCGTTTCACGGACATTTATCAGCTTATCCCTTAATGACAATACCTCTTCTTCCAGAGCATCTTTTTGCTTGGTTACCGTATTAAGTTTTTCGGTTAACTCATCAAGTCGCTCGGGTATAAGATCGGTCTGATAGTTCTCGGTAGCTTTAAATTGGATGGCTAACAGCACACCCATAACCAGGCAAACCAGAGCGATAGAAATTTGAGCACTTTTGCTTTTCATAAAACCACCTTCTATAAATCCATCTATTGTATTTTTAGTACTGGTTGGCCAGTAAATCTGATGTCTATATATTCCAATTTACCCGTGCCATCTTCCTCCAAATCAATTTCCATCGGAAAAGCCTGTCCTATTAATTCTACTTTTTCTTCCATCCGGTCCAGATTGCCAAACTTTATTTCTGTACCCTTCAAGGTATAAATTATAATTTCTTCCTTAACGGAATCATAATGGAATTCAGAAATGCTCTTAAGCTCCTCTTCTGAAAGCGCCTCATATACTTTTCTAATCATATTAATTCCCTCAGACGCTACTTCTTGTCCAAGGTTTACCTGCTCTGGCTGATTATCCATGGTAATCAAGCAATAATTGCCGGTTGGAAAGCTAATCATTCTGTCTATGCAGATTCCTTCCGGATCCAAAATTAGAAAAACATCATTATATGGCATTACTGCCCACATTTCCCGTTCAACTATACTTATTTTAATCTGCCGGGGCAGATGGCGGGTTACCTGAGCTGATTTTACTACCGGATGAACCTCAATCGCACGGGCAGACAGTCTATTATCCAGTTTAAATATGTTAGTGCCCTTTTTAATTCCAGAAAGTTTTAAGACTTCGCTTTCCGTAACTTTATTAATACCACTTACTGTAATTGTATCAATATAAAAAAAAGAGCTGTACAAAAAAAGGAAGATACAAATCAGCGATATAAAGAACAATATGGAAATCAGAAAAACCCTGCGGGATCTTTGCCTTGTCATCTTTTCTCCTACCCCAAGATTACTGTGATGATTATACCAGATATCAATAGGAAAATCATTATTATATAGTTCACTAAAAAGACCCGCAGTCCCACAGACTACAGCTTCCTCGTAATATCTGCTCCAATGCCTTTTAACTTCAAGTGAATATTCTCATATCCCCGGTCAATATGCCCCAAGTTGGTAATTTGAGTCTCCCCGTCGGCAAATAAACCTGCCAGTATAAGTGCAGCTCCTGCTCTCAAATCGCTGGCCTCAACACTGGCCCCTTCCAGCTGGTCTTTTCCCTTTATTATTGCAACTCTGCCTTCAACTTTTATCTCCGCTCCCATACGGCGCAGCTCGGGAACATGCATATATCTGTTCTCAAAAATAGTTTCAACAACTATACTGGTTCCATTTATTGTAGACAACAAGGCCATGGTCTGGGGCTGCATATCTGTTGGGAAACCAGGATAAGGCATAGTTTTAAAGTCTGCCGGCCTTAGACACCTGCTGCCAATGACCCTCAGTCCGGTACCGGTTGATATAATGTCAACCCCGATTTCCCTTAGTTTTGCTGCTAATGGTTGAATATGTTCATTGGCAACATTTTCGATCAATACATCACCCCGGGTTATGGCGGCTGCAATCATAAAGGTTCCTGCTTCTATGCGATCGGGTATCACTACATGGTTTATGCCTCCAAATTGTTTTACACCTTCAATTCTTATTGAATCCAGCCCGGCCCCTCTGATCCTGGCTCCCATTCGGTTTAAGAAATTCTGCAAATCAATGATTTCCGGCTCCCGGGCCGCATTGCGAATTATGGTAGTGCCGGGTATCGTACTGGCAGCCATGATTAGATTTTCGGTTGCACCAACACTGGGAAAATCCAGTAAAATTTCCCGCCCCATTCTGGGCTTGCCTTCTCCAACCATAAAGCCGCCTTTTTCACACACTCTATATCCAAGATTATTAAAACCTTTTAAGTGCAAGTCGACGGGCCTGCTGCCAATGGCACATCCCCCTGAATAAGCAACTTTGGCAAATCCAAAACGAGCCAGCAGGGCACCCATAACCAGATTTGAGGCCCGCATCTTGCGGGAAATATTTTCCGGGAGCTCACAAGATTGAACATATCTACCGTCAATAACCAATGAATCTGTTTCTCTCTTTATTCTGGCGCCCAAAATAGTCAAGGCATCAGACATTACCTTAATATCTTCCAGATCCGGAACCCCTGATAAAACTACCTCCCCTGCAGAAAGCAAACTGGCTGCCATTATGGGCAGTATTGCATTCTTGGCGCCACTGATTCTAACCTGACCTTTTAAGGAGCTGCCTCCTTTTATTACCAAGCTTTCCAATTAAACACCTCCGCCAGGATTTTGCCGGGGAATCTATTTAAAGTTTATCTATTATGTCTTTCCCAATTTTCCATATGTCACCAGCTCCCATGGTTATCACCATATCGTTTTCCTCAAGCAACTCCAGCAAATATTTTTCGATATCTTTAAAAGTTGGTAAATAAACCGTATTGCACCCAGTTTTACTGGCTGCTTGATAAACAGTTAAGCCGCTTATTCCTTCAATAGGCCTTTCCCCAGCAGAATAGATATCCGTAATAACTATTAAATCAGCCTCCTGCAAAGATTCCCCTAGTTTTTCTCCCAGCAGCTGGGTCCTGGTATAACGATGTGGTTGAAAAACTACGATAATTCTTCCATTATGAACCTTACGGGCAGCTTCGATAGTCACTTTAATTTCCGTAGGATGGTGGGCATAGTCATCAATTACTGTAATTCCAAACTTGTTTCCAGTAATTTCAAAGCGCCGCCCGGCTCCCTTAAAATCTTTGATGGCCCTTCTGGTGTCCTCCACCCTGCCGCCTAACTCCAGGGTAATAGCTACAGCTGCCAGTGCATTAACAGCATTGTGTTTTCCTGGAACTGAAAGCTCCATGTTTCCAACCTTCTTGCCCTGCCGGTATATGTCGAATGTTGATCCCATGCCTGAAGGCTTCCAATCAGTAAGATAATAATCATTGGAATGGTCTTCGCCATAAGTAAGCACCCGGGTTGGGGTAATTGATTTAATTATCTTATTGTACTCATCTTCGCCATACAGTACGGCAAAGCCATCTTTATTAACTTGATTTATATACTGCCGAAACGCATTCTGAATATTCTTAACCGATTTATAGTAGTCCAAATGATCATCTTCTATATTGGTAATAACTGCAATATGAGGATTTAATTCCAGGAATGAAGCATCGCTTTCATCTGCTTCAACTACTGCATAACTGCCTTTTCCCAGACAGGCATTCAATCTGCTGCCCTGCAGTTCTCCTCCTACAATAAATGTAGGGTCAAAGCCATTATAAGCAAGACACATATAAATCATGGATGTAGTAGTAGTTTTGCCATGAGCTCCGGCGACTGCTATCCCTTTTCTTTTGTTAACCAGCTCCGCCAGCATCTGTCCTCGTGATAGAACAGGAATTCTTTTATCGCGGGCTGCAGTTATTTCAGGATTATTGCCTGGAATGGCAGAAGAAACAACCAGCCTATCTATGCCTTCCCTGACGTAGGATGAAGAATGGCCGTGAAAAACTTCGACTCCTAATTCAGAAAGTTTTTGAGTGGTACTATTACTCTGCAAATCAGACCCGCTGACCCGATATCCTTGTTCGGTTAAAACCCTGGCAATACCGCTCATGCCAGCTCCTGCAATACCTACCATGTGAACCCATTGTTCTGCGGCGGGGGCCATACCCTCATCTCCTTAAGCATTATTTAAGAATCACACCTTATAGTATGCACAATTAATAAAAGTGGTTACATTTCCAAAAAGCCTGTCCTCCAGGTGGAAAACAAAAATAT